>NZ_JBFUBW010000021.1:0-137981 GCF_056405555.1 Variovorax sp. P1_G12
CGATCCGCAGTTCGCGCTGTTCTATCGCAGCCTGGACGCCTACAAGCAGAGCTTCAACAAGAAGAGCGACGTGCTGGTGCTGGACCCCTCGTCGGACTTCTTCCGGGCGATGCAGGGCTCCGGCTCGGGCAGCAACGCACCGCGTCGCTGAGCACGGCCGCCGTCAAGTGGACAGCGACACCTTCTGGAGCGCGCTGGCCCTGGTCCTGGTGATCGAGGGCCTGCTGCCTTTCCTGTCCCCGGGCGGCTGGCGGCGCGGCTTCGGCCAGCTCATGCAACTGCGCGACGGCCAGCTGCGCTTCTTCGGCCTGTGCAGCATTCTTCTGGGCCTGATCCTGCTTTGGCTCCTGGGGTGATCCGCGGGTCGACCGCGTGTCTAGTGAATTGTTCGTCGAAGGGTCGAATTTTTGGACGGTAATTCTGGAATCGAGGCGGCAATATCCAACATGTCACCACAAAGGTTGCCATGTCAGATCTTGCCGCCGCCCCCTCCCAGCCGTTCGACGCCTTCGCCGACGGCTTGACCGAACCGTCGTCGCTCAGGCACCAGATCACCCGCGCGTACCGCCTGCCCGAGGAGAGCGTGCTGCCCGTCCTGCTCGAAGCGGCCCGTCTTCCGGACGGGAAGGCGAGCGACGCCCGGGCGCTTGCCCATCGCCTTGCCCGGCAGTTGCGCACGCGCAAGGCAGCGACGGGACGAGCGGGGCTGGTCCAGGGCCTGCTCCAGGAATATGCGCTGTCGTCCCAGGAAGGCGTGGCGTTGATGTGCCTTGCGGAGGCGCTCCTGCGCATTCCGGACGCGGCCACGCGCGACGCCCTCATCCGCGACAAGATCGCGCACGGGCAGTGGCAGTCGCACGCGGGGCACAGTCCTTCGCTGTTCGTGAACGCGGCGACCTGGGGCCTTCTTCTCACGGGCAAGCTGGTCGCGACACACAGCGAGTCCGGGCTGTCCACGCTTCTGGCCCGGCTGATCGGCAAGGGAGGGGAGCCGCTCATTCGCAAGGGCGTCGACATGGCGATGCGCATGATGGGCGAGCAGTTCGTGACGGGCGAGACCATCCAGCAGGCCGTCGACCAGGCGAGGGATCTCGAATCGCAGGGCTTTCGCTACTCCTACGACATGCTCGGCGAGGCCGCGCTGACCGCGCACGATGCCGAGCGCTATCGCCTGGCCTACGAACAGGCCATCCACGTCATCGGCCGCGCGTCGAACGGAAGCGGCGTGTACGAGGGGCCCGGCATCTCGATCAAGCTGTCTGCGCTGCATCCCCGCTACAGCCGAGCCCAGTACGAGCGCGTGATGACCGAGCTGTACCCGGTGCTGCGCGATCTCGCCCTGCTCGCGCAGCAGTACGACATCGGCCTCAACATCGACGCCGAGGAAGCCGATCGCCTGGAGTTGTCCCTCGATCTGCTCGAGCGACTGTGCTTCGAACCGGCCCTGGCCTGCTGGGACGGCATCGGCTTCGTCATCCAGGCGTACCAGAAGCGTTGCCCCCGCGTCATCGACCATGTGATCGACCTCGGCCGCCGCAGCCGCCATCGACTCATGATCCGGCTCGTGAAGGGCGCCTACTGGGACAGCGAGATCAAGCGCGCGCAGGTCGACGGGCAGGAGGGCTACCCCGTCTACACCCGCAAGGCCTACACGGACCTGTCGTACCTCGCATGCGCGCGCAAGCTGCTGGAGGCCCCGGATGCCGTCTATCCCCAGTTCGCCACGCACAACGCGCACACGCTGTCAGCCATCTACGTGATGGCGGATCCGTCGACCTACCGCCCGGGACAGTACGAATTCCAGTGCCTGCACGGCATGGGCGAGCCGCTCTACGAACAGGTCGTCGGACCGATCGAAACCGGCAAGCTGGGGCGGCCCTGTCGCATCTACGCCCCCGTGGGCACGCATGAAACCCTGCTCGCCTATCTGGTGAGACGCTTGCTGGAGAACGGTGCCAACACGTCGTTCGTGAACCGGATCGCCGATCCGACGATCTCGCTCGACAGCCTGGTGGAAGATCCGGTGGTGACGGTCGAGCGCCTGGCCCAGGCGGAAGGATGCGTGGGGAAGCCGCACCCCGCCATTCCGCTGCCGTCGCATCTCTACGGCCCACTGCGCCTGAACTCGAAGGGGCTCGATCTTTCGAACGAGCAATCGTTGCACGAGCTCGGCCGCGCCCTGGCGCAGAGCGCGCGCGAAACGTGGACCGCCGCGCCCATGCTCTGCGCGGCGACGCGAGCCGAGGGCGCGGCCGACACCTGGCAGCCGGTCGTGAATCCGGCCGATCATCGCGATGTGGTCGGCCAGACAAGGGAAGCGACCGTTGCGGAGGTCGACGGGGCGCTCGACCAGTCCCACGGCATCGCCGGCGATTGGTCCGCGACGCCGCCGGCGCGGCGCGCCGAGCTGCTCGAGCGGGCCGCCGACCTGATGGAGTCGCGGATGCCTCGCCTGCTCGGCCTTCTGGCGCGCGAGGCCGGGAAGACCTACCCCAACGGGATCGCGGAAGTGCGGGAGGCCGTGGATTTCCTTCGCTTCTACGCGGCCCAGGCGCGCAGCGACTTCAGCAACGAGACGCACCGTGCGCTCGGCCCGATGGTGTGCATCAGCCCCTGGAACTTTCCCCTGGCCATTTTTGTGGGCCAGGTCGCCGCGGCGCTGGCGGCCGGCAATCCGGTGCTCGCCAAGCCGGCCGAGCAGACCCCCCTGGTGGCCGCGGAGGCCGTTCGCCTGCTGTGGGAGGCCGGCGTCCCGCCCGCGGCCGTCCAGCTGCTCCCCGGGCGCGGCGAGACGGTCGGAGCGGCGCTGGTCGCCGACCCGCGAGTCCAGGGCGTGATGTTCACCGGGTCGACCGAGGTCGCGCGGATCCTGCAGAAGACGCTCGCCCAGCGACTGGGCGCGGGCGGCGAGCCGGTCCCGCTGATCGCCGAAACGGGCGGCCAGAACGCGATGATCGTCGACTCGTCGGCGCTCGCGGAGCAGGTGGTGACGGACGTGATGGCGTCCGCCTTCGACAGTGCAGGACAGCGCTGCTCCGCGTTGCGCGTGCTGTGCGTCCAGGAAGAGGCGGCCGATCGACTCGTCGACATGCTCAAGGGTGCGATGAGGGAGGCCTGCGTCGGCAATCCCTCGAAGCTGGCCGTGGACGTCGGTCCCGTCATCGATGCCGAAGCCCGCGCCGGCATCGAGCAACACATCTCGACCCTGCGGAACAAGGGCCGCGCGGTCTACCGCCAGGGGCGCGAGATGGATGACGCCACCCGGCACGGGACCTACGTCATGCCGACGCTCATCGAACTCGACCACCTCTCCGAGCTCCAGCGTGAAGTGTTCGGCCCCGTCCTGCACCTGATCCGCTATCGCCGCCAGGATCTCGGCGCGCTGCTGGGCCAGATCAACGCCACCGGCTACGGACTGACGCTGGGCGTCCATACGCGCATCGACGAGACGATCTCGCAGGTCGTCGAAGCAGCGAATGCAGGCAATGTGTACGTCAACCGCAACATGGTGGGTGCGGTCGTCGGCGTGCAGCCGTTCGGGGGCGAGGGATTGTCGGGAACCGGCCCCAAGGCCGGCGGCCCGTTGTACATGGTCCGCATGCTGGCGAAGCGGCCGGAAGACGTGCTGGCGCGGGCATTCAACGACGCGGATCCGGGAAATGCGCCGGACGTGGAAGTCAGGGCCGGCAAGCCCGCGCTCGACGCCTTGGCGGCATGGGCTTCGCAATCGGGCAATGCCCCGCTCGCGAAGACCTGCAGCCGCTTCAGGCGGCTCACGCGCAGCGGCCAGGCACGCACGCTGACCGGCCCGACCGGCGAGCGCAATGTCTACACATTGCTTGCGCGCCATGCCGTCCTTTGCCTGGCCGACGACGATGCGGACCGGCTGACGCAGCTTGCGGCCGTGCTGGCCGCCGGCAGCACGGCGTTGTGGCCTGCGGGCCAGCGCACGGCCGCCTTGTTCGCCGCGCTTCCCGCCGCCGTCCAGCCATCCATCGTCATTGCGCAGGATTGGGCCGCGCCCACCGTGGCATTCGATGCGGTGCTGCATCACGGTGACGCGGCTGCGCTCGCGGCGGTCGTTCGCCGCGTCGCGGAGCGAGACGGCCCCATCGCGGGGGTCAGGGCCTTTCAACCGGGCGCCACCGACATCCCGCTCGAGGCGCTGGTCATCGAACGCGCGCTCAGCGTGAACACCGCCGCTGCGGGCGGCAACGCCAGCTTGATGACCATCGGCTAAGCGGTGAGGAGGGCCATGAGGGCGGGAGCCTTTGGCGCGCCGTGCGCAGGCAATCCAAGCAGGCAAGCTTGCAAGGAGATCGATCCTTGGGGTTGGCAATTCCACTCAATTGATTTACCATGAACGCTCAAATGAGCGAGAGGTCGTCAATGGTCGAGAAAGCAGCCGCCCGCACGTCCGGGGCCCGCAAGCCGCCCAGGGGTCTGACCTCCCTAGGCGCCATCAGCGTTTCGGAGGTCGATGTCCCGCGTTTCGTCTTGTCTGACCCCCCGTTCCTCGAGATCTACCTCGCTGAGCCGCTGATGCGCATCACGATGGTCAAGGAAGGACTGTCGGCGGGTTACCTCGACAAGCTGGCCAAGAGCCTGAACATCACCAAGGACCGTCTGCTGCCGACGCTGGGCATCGCACAAGCGACCGTGAGCCGCAAGGTTCGCGAGGGGAAGCCTCTCTCCACGGAAGACAGCGAGCGAGCGCTGGGCATGGCGCGGCTGATCGGCCAGGTGGAGGCGATGGTGCAGCAGTCCGGCGACCCGACGGGGTTCGACGCCGCCAAGTGGCTGGCCAGGTGGCTCGAGGAGCCGCTGCCGGCCCTGGGCGGGCGCCCGCCTTCCAGCCTGATGGATACCGCCGAAGGACAGGCGATGGTCTCCAACCTGCTGGCCCGCATGCAAAGCGGGGCCTACGCTTGACGGTATCGGTCGTGCTCTGGCGCCTCGCCACGGACACGCCCGACTACCTGGCTGACGACCTGACCGGCAAGGGCGCCGAGGTCACCGGCGGCCGCTGGAATCGGAAAAGTCGAGCGGTCGTCTACACCTCGCAATCGATCGCCCTCGCATGCCTGGAGACGGTTGTGCACCTGAAGCAAGGCGGCCTCCCTTTCAATCGCTACCTCGTGAAGATGTCGGTGCCGCAAGCCACCTGGGCCGCGCGCGAGGAACGGGACGCGGCATCGCTGCCCGTGGGATGGGACGCGGAGCCGGCGGGCAAGGTCTCGCTGGATCTGGGCGACAGCTGGATCGATGACAAGACTTCAGCGCTTCTGGTCGTGCCTTCCGTGGTCGTGCCGGAGGAGCACAACGTCCTCATCAACCCGGCCCACCCCGACGCCAAGGGCATCGCCGCGCAAAAGGTGCGCAAGTGGCTGTACGACCCGCGACTGATGGGGAACCTGGCAACCTGAGCGTCGGATGCGGCGCTCACCTCGGCGTCGACCAGGAGCGATCGAGCGCGACTTCGCGCCGCAGGACACCGTGGTGCACACCCTGCGCCGACATGGTGACTTCGTCATCTGGGGGCCTGGCCTCTTTCATCGTGCCAGCTCCGCCGGCCGGCCGCCTTGCACCAAGGTGCCGACCCGAATGCCCCGATAGCCGATGGGCAGCGCGCGGCGCCTGGCATATCGTGGGCGGAAAAACGCCTGCCGTGACCCCGTCCGCCCTCTCTTCCCCACCCGATGCTGCGGACACCCGGCTGTTCGACGGCGGGCCGCCGATGCGCCTGCTGCGGCTCTGGGGGCGCTTCGACCCGGAGCATCGGCACGTCTGGCGGCGCTGCGTGGCGGTCGTCGCCATCGGCTGGCTGCCGCTGCTGGTGCTGGCGATGCTGGCGCGGGCCGACGGCCAGGAGGCGGTGTGGCGCGCGTTCCTGCAGGATGCCTCGGCGCATGTGCGTTTGCTGGTGGTCGCGCCGCTGCTGGTGCTGGCCGAAGCCGTCTGCATTCCACGGCTGGGGGAGCTGGCGCACTCGTTCCGCAGCCGCGGCGTGGTGCCCCCCTCGGAGGCCCAGCCCTACGACGCCATCGTGCGTTCGATCATCCGGCTGCGCGACGGCTGGCTGGTCGAGGCCCTGGCGGTGGTGCTGGCTTTCGTGGCGGCCGTGCTGCTGGTGCGCTATGTGCCCACCGCCTTCCTGCCGAACTGGCACCATGGCGCCCCGGAGGCGCCGCTCGGCCGCTCGCTCGCGAGCTGGTGGCACGCGCTCGTCAGCCTGCCCATCCTGCTGATCCTGCAGCTTGGCTGGTGCTGGCGGATCTTTGTCTGGGCCCGCTACCTCTGGCTGGTCGCGGGCCTGAGGTTGCGGCTGATCGCGGCCCACCCGGACGGCGCCGCCGGGCTGATGTTCGCGAGCTATTCGCTGCGCGCCTTCTCGATCCTCGGCGTGGCGATCGGCGCGCTGGTCGCCGCCACCGAACTGGCCCACGTGCTCGCGGGCGGCCCTGGCAGCCCCGAGCAGCTCGCCCGCGTGGCGCTCGGCACGGTCGTGGTCGTGCTGCTGGTCTTCACCGCGCCGGTGCTGATCTTCAGCGGGCATCTGCTGCGAACCTGGCAGCACGGCCTCGTTCGCTATGGCACGCTGTCGCAACGGCTGGGCGAGGCCCTGGAGCACAAGTGGATGAGCGGCCAGACCGGCGGCGACACCGTCGACCCGCTGGCGACCGGCGACTTCTCCGCAGTGGTCGATTTCTACCAGACGGCGGCCAACGCCTACGTGATGCGCCTGACGCCGGTCGACCTGCGCAGCCTGCTGGTGCTGGCCGCTGCCACCGCGCTGCCGTTCGGCCTGGTCGCACTGGCCCTGGTGCCTTTCGACAAGCTGCTGCAGCAGGTGGTGGGCGTCTTTCTTTAGGGCCTGTTCACCCTACCCTTTTCGCGTCCTCACCAAAGGGCAATCGGCGCTACCCGAACAGGCACTTCCCAACCGCCGATCGATGGAGCAGGATGATGGTTGCCGCGAATTGCATTCGCAAGCGAGACCCGAGGCACCACCATGAATTCGAACGTCACGGCCGCTGAAAAGCTGTCCAAGAGCTTCGAGGAGGGCTACAGCGAGGAAGTTCGCGGGCTGGCGGTGTGGCAGGTGATCGGCATGGCCCTGCTTGCCGCGCACGGCATTGCCGACGAAAGGCTCAGCCTGTCGTTCCGCGGCTTCGTGCACGGCTGGCTCAAGGAGCGGGGCGTCGATGAGGAGGAGTTCCAGCGCGCCGTGAAAGCGCTGGAAGAACTGCTGGACTACACCGACCTCCCGTCCATCCTCCGGCACTGAAACCCGCCACCTAGTTGGTGCCAGCCGCGGCCGAGGCCCGGGTGCGCAGCGCGAGCAGCCCCATTGCAGCACCGAGGAGCAGCGCCCCGATCCATTGGCGCGGCAGCATCGGCGCGTCCCACAGCAACCACATCAGCAGGGTCGCCACCAGGGGCTCAACCAACGTGCCGATGACGGCCGCCGTTGGAGACAGCCGCCGCGAACCCCAGGCGAATGCCAGGTACGCGACCGAGGTCGTCACCACGCCGGTATAGGCAATGCCAAGCCAGTGCCCGGCATCGCTCGGCCAGGTCACGCCCAGCGCGCTCGCAAGCAAGGCCATGCAGGCGGCCGCGCTCGTCATCCCCCAAGTCGATGCAGCGACCGGTGAAACACTGGCGGGCATGCGGGCGTTGCACAGCACCACCGTGGCATACAGGGCCGCCGAAGCCAGCGACCACGCCAAGCCGGCCCCATGGCCGGGTGCGAGCTGCCAGCCGTCGACCGGCAAGGCAATCCATGCCACACCGATCAACGCCAGTGCCAGCGCGCCGAACAGACGGCGACTGGCCGGCTCGTAGCCGCGCAGCACCGACACCATTGCCACGATCACCGGGGCGCAGCAGATCGAGATCACGGTGGGAATTGCGGCGCCCAGGTGCGCAACGCCTTCGAACCAGCAACTCACATTCAGCGCCATCGCCAGCCCCGCGCCGAGCATCAAGGCCTGTTGGCGCCGCGCCAGATCGCGCCAGCGCGCCGACGCGCCGGCGGCTGCGCGCAGATGCCACCACCACAGGAGCGGCAAGCCGAGCGAAAAGCGCGCGAGCGCCAGGCTGTACGGCGAAATGCCGCGCTCGATCAAATGCTGCGCCACGAGGGCGCCGCCGCCCCACAACACGCCCGCCGACAAGACGCCGCCCCACGCGAGCCGCGCTCCATTCAAGATTTTCATGATTCGCACACCGTCGAGTGCCCGGACAAACGGGCACGTTGTTCCCGCGCTCAGGCCATCGCATGGGATGGCCTGAGCCCTCTGCTGCGCCACGAGGGGCGCGGAGACTCAGAGGGAAGGGGGCGGGGGAGCGCAGCGGCGGAAATGCATGGTGGCGAATATTAGCCTGGCCACACGTGGCCTGCACGGCATCCTGGGGGTGCGCCTCGACGCTGACAGCCGCCGCGGCCATACTGGGGTTCTCTACGAATGGAGGTCGAAGATGGCCCAGCATGCAATTACCGCCGTCCACTATGAGGGCGACAAGATCGATCTCGTCGCCATTCATGCGGTTGTGGACAAGGAGCTCGGATCGACCGGGTTGGCCCTTGGCACGGCACAGCGGATCAGCATGGCGGAGTGCACCGGTCTGCTTGCTGCCGGCGAGGAGGTGTGCCTTGCGCGGCGCACGGAAGACCATGCCTGGGAAGTCATTTGCGACGTTGAGCTCCTGCCGGGCGGAAAAGGCATCACCGGCGTCGACCTGGTCGACCGCCCCAACGATGCCTTGCAGAACCTTCCCACATGGGGCTGACGGTGAGGAAAAAGCCGGCGGGTCCCGGCTGAAAAATCCCCGGCTTGCACCTTGGGGGGTCTCGGCTGGCGAGCAGGTCTGCCCTTTCGGGCAGCGAAGTTGCCCCTTGCCCTGATGTACAGATGGCGCTGTCGAGTTGACCATCGTCTGGCGAACCAGACCATCGATTCGACGAGCCGCTGCCTGGCGCACGCGGCCTGCCGTTCGCACGGCCAGGCAACTTGCCTGCCCTTTTCATTTTTTCTCATGCAAAGGAAAAGACATGGCGGCGAAGAAACCCAACATCCTGATTCTTTGGGGTGACGACATCGGCTTGTGGAACATCAGCCATTTCAGTCGCGGCATGATGGGCTACCGGACGCCCAACATCGACCGCGTCGCGGAAGAAGGCGTGACCTTCACCGACTACTACGCGCAGCAGAGTTGCACCGCGGGCCGCGCCTGCTTCATCACCGGCCAGAACCCGATCCGCACCGGCCTGACCAAGGTCGGCATGCCCGGCGCCACCGTCGGACTTCAGAAGGAAGATCCGACCATTGCCGAGCTGCTCAAGCCGCTCGGCTATGCCACGGGCCAGTTCGGCAAGAACCACCTGGGCGACCGCGACGAATTCCTGCCCACCGTGCACGGCTTCGACGAATTCTTCGGCAACCTCTATCACCTGAACGCCGAGGAGGAGCCCGAGCTCCCCGACTATCCGAAGGATCCGGCATTCAGGAAGCAGTTCGGTCCTCGCGGCGTGCTCCACTGCATCTCGGACGGCAAGGGCGGGCAGACGATCAAGGACACCGGCCCGCTGACCAAGAAGCGCATGGAAACCATCGACGAGGAGATCACCGACGCGGCCCTCTCCTGGATGGAGAAGCAGGCGAAGGCGGACCAGCCCTTCTTCCTCTGGTACAACTCGACCGCGATGCATTTCCGCACCCACGTGGCTGAAAAGAACATCGGCAAGAGCGGACAGGACCCCTACAGCGACCGCATGGTCGTCCACGACGAGCAGATCGGCCAGATGCTCGCCAAGCTCGACGAACTGGGCATCGCCGACAACACCATCGTGATGTACTCCACCGACAACGGACCGGAGAACGACACCTGGCCGGACGGCGCCAACACCCCGTTCCGCGGCCAGAAGGACTCGAACTGGGAAGGTGGCTGGCGAGTGCCGTGCCTCATGCGCTGGCCGGGCAAGATCAAGGCCGGCTCGGTCCTGAACGGCATCGTCTCCCACATCGACATGTTCCCGACCCTGCTTGCGGCGGCCGGCAATCCCGACGTGACCGAGCAGCTCCTCAAGGGCTGCAAAGTGGGCGACAAGACGTTCAACGTCCATCTCGACGGCTACAACCAGATTCCCTACCTGACCGGTGCCGTGAAGGAGAGTCCGAGGAACGTCATCGTCTACTTCAGCGATGACGGGGAGGTGATTGCGGTGCGGGTCGGCGACTACAAGTTCCACCTGGCGGAGCAGCGCGCCGACACCATGAGACAGTGGGCCGAGCCGTTCGTGAAGCTTCGGCTGCCGTACATCATGAACCTGCGGCGCGACCCGTTCGAGCGGGCCCCGGTGAACTCGAACACCTACCTGGACTGGATGGTCGATCACGTGCCGCAGATGTACCAGATGCAGGCGGTGATCGCCGGGCAGATCGCGGATTTCGCCAAGTTCCCGCCTCGCCAGAAGCCCGCGTCGTTCAACCTGGACGCGGTGTTGGCCCAGGTGTCGGGTCACGGCAACTCCTGACTTCGATGCGAGACGCCGGCCGGGTGGCGCGGGAGGTCAACGCTTTCTACGAGCGTCATCCCTACCCGCCTCCGGTCGACGATCTGGCGCGCTACCGGCAGTCGTGGAGCGAGGACCGGCGGCGCGCCGAGGCCCATCTGTTCTGGCCGGATGAACCCTATCGCGAGGATCGGACCATCCTGGTCGCCGGATGCGGCACCTCCCAGGCCGCCAAGCACGCGATGCGCTGGCCCCGCGCGAAGGTGGTCGGCATCGATGTCAGCGCAACGAGCATCGATCAGACCGAACGGCTCAGGCGCAAGCACGGCCTCGACAATCTAGAGGTCCACCAACTCCCGGTCGAGCGCGCATCCGAATTGGGGCGCACTTTCGACCACGTGGTCTGTACCGGCGTCCTGCATCATCTGCCGGACCCCGACGCGGGCCTGCGGGCCCTTCGCGAGGTGCTGGAGCCCAACGGTGCCTTGCACCTGATGATCTATGCGCCCTATGGGCGCGCCGGGGTGTACCTGCTGCAGGACTACTGCCGCCGGCTCGGCATCGGCACTTCGGCGGATGAGATCCAGGCGCTCGCGGCGAGTCTTCGGGCGTTGCCGCCGGACCACCCGCTGATGCCCTTGTTGCGCAGTGCGCCTGACTTCAAGGACCCGGCAGGGTTGGCCGATGCGCTTCTGCACCCCCAGGACCGGGCTTACTCGGTCCCGCAGCTGTTCGAATTCCTTCGTGCGGGTGGCTTCAGGTTCGGCCGCTGGTTGGGCCAGGCGGCCTATCTGCCCCAGTGCGGCGCCCTGGCATCTTCTGCGCATCAGCCGCTGCTGGCCCGGCTTCCGGTGGAGGCGCAGTACGCCGCAGTCGAACTCTTCCGCGGCTCGATGGTCCGCCACAGCGTGGTGGCGTACCGCAGCGACCGGCCGGATCACGAGCGCGTCAGTTTCGAGGGCGATGCATGGCTGGACTTCGTACCCCTGCGCGTCGCAGACACGGTCATGGTGCAGGAGCGACTGCAGCCGGGTGCTGCGGCGGTGCTGATCAACCGTCACCATACCTACACCGACCTGTACCTGCCGATCACCGCCGAACAGAAGAAGCTCGTCGATGCCATCGATGGCCAGCGCTCCATCGGCGAGATCGCGCCGGAGCAGGCGCAGCGCCAAGGAGCGCGCGTCTTGTTCGAGGGACTCTGGTGGTACGACCAGGCGGTGTTCGACTTGTCGCGCACGCGTGTCGGGGGGCGGATGTGACAGGCCAGCAGCCGGTCACTTCTTCTTGCCCTTCCTGGTCGGTATGCGGCGTAGGCCACGTTTACAGCGTCTTGGTCAGGATCAGGATGAAGCGCGTGGCGTTGGGCGAGAAGGTGGTCTGGCCGATGGGACCGATGGGCGAGGGGATGCCCGGGCTTGCGACCAGGTTGAACGCGCTCTGCTCGTTGCCGCCCTGGACGTAGCCGCCGAGCGAGAGGCCGCTGCCGAAGTCGTAGGCCGCGCCGACGTTGTAGTCGAGGTAGTCCTTGTAGCCCAGGCTCCTGATGTCGCTGGAGAAGAAGGTGTAGCCGAGGGCTGCCTTGAAGGTCAGCTTGGGCACGATCTCCCTGGTGTAGGCGAAGTTCAGGTAGCCGGTGTTGGTGCCGTCCAGGCCCGAGCCGCCCTTGTTGCCGGCGTAGTTGAAGTAGTCCTTGGAGACGGTCCAGGAGTACTTGGCGGTGAAGGCGCCGACGTTCTCGTCGGCCCAGGTGCCTGCGCCGTAGATCTCGGTGGTGTTGCCGGCGCTGTTGCCGGGGTAGACATAGGTCAGCACGCCGACGTCCCAGTCGATCGGGCCGCCCTTGAATTTGTAGCCGCCGTAGAAGTCCATCTCGACGGAGTTGCCCTTGAGCCAGTTGACGCTGGAGTTCCAGTTGCCGAGGTAGAAGCCGGAGTCGCCAAAGGCGTAGTCCAGGCCGCCCTGGATCGCGGGCTTGACGTAGTTGTCATTGGCGAAGTCGTGCTTGCCGAGGACGTCCTGGTCCTGGCCGCGGAACTTGTAGTTGGTGGCCAGCGAGACGTTGCCCGTGAGCTGCGCGCTCGCGAGCATCGGCAGGGCGGCCAGGGTCGTGAGAGAAAGCATTTTCGCGATGGCGTATGTCATGTTCGAAGGTGTTTGTGAGCGAGCCACGAGCGTAGGGGCGAGTCCGTAAAAGGGACGTAAAAAGCCACGGCCTGCGCGTAAAAGTCTCGAACATCGAGGGCGGCGTTTACGCTTTCTTTACGCCCCTCGGCGCACTCTATTCCCCGTTTTTACGCACCCGTCCGGACACTTGCTGCATCGTTTTCTTGATGCAGGAGTGATGAATGGACCTCGTATGGATGGCCGCCATTGCGGCGATGTGGGTCGTGATGGCCGAAGCCGTGCTCGGGCTGTGCAAGCTCGACGCACCGAAAGGGGAGCGCCCGTGATCGGCCTCGATGTTCTCTACGGGTTCGGCGGCCTGGTCGCCGTGCTCCTCTTCGCCTATCTGGTGTTCGCGCTGATCTGCGCCGAGGAGTTCTGAGATGAAACTCACCCCCGAAGCGCCTTGCGGCGCCCCGAGTCGCTGCCAGAGGCAGCGGCTCTTCGGGTCCGTCCGAGCCTGCGCAGGCAGGCTTGGAGCCGCGGACCTCAGCCCCTCAAGGGGGCAACACCAGCGGCCCGGCAAAGCCGGTTCCGCGGTGTTCCTGGCCTTTGAATGCGCCGGCTTCATGGAGCGCGGGTCACGCAATAGCGTGGTGGAAGACTGATATGAACTCATCCGCTTGGGGCCTGCTGGTCCTCTTCCTGGTCGTGCTCGGCGTGCTCGCCTGGCCGCTCGGCCGCTTCCTCGCGGCCCTGTGCGACGGCCGCCTGCCGCGCTGGATGCAGCGCGCCGAAGCACCGCTCTACCAGCTGGTGGGAACGTCGCCCGAACAGTCGATGCACTGGCGCAGCTACGCATTGGCGCTGCTCGCCTTCAATGCGATCGGCGCCCTGGCCGTCTATGGCCTTCAGCGGCTGCAGGGCATGCTGCCGCTCAACCCGGCGGGCATGGCAGCGGTGTCGCCCGATTCGTCCTTCAACACCGCCGTGAGCTTCGTCGCCAATACCAACTGGCAGGGCTATGCCGGTGAATCGACCATGAGCTACCTCACGCAGATGCTGGGGCTCTCGGTGCAGAACTTTCTTTCGGCCGCCACCGGCATTGCGGTGGCGTTCGCGCTGGCGCGCGGCTTCGCGGCGCGGCGCACCGACGGCAAGGGCTTCGTCGGCAACTTCTGGGTCGACGTCACGCGCATCACCGCCTGGGTGCTGCTGCCGATCGCGTTCGCGATCGCGATGGTGCTGGCGGGCCAGGGCGTGATCCAGAACTTCGACGCCTACAAGAGCGTGACCACGGTGGAGGCCACGGCCTACCAGAATCCAAAGCTGGATGCGGCGGGCCAGCCGATCAAGGACGCGCAAGGCAATCCGGTGACGGAAGACGCGAGCACCACCACGCAGACGCTCGCCATGGGGCCGGTCGCGTCGCAGGAAGCGATCAAGATGCTCGGCACCAACGGTGGCGGCTTCTTCAACGCCAACTCGGCCCATCCGTACGAGAACCCGACGGCGCTCTCCAACTTCGTCGAGATGCTGGCGATCTTCCTGATTCCGGCGGCGCTGTGCTTCGCCTTCGGCCGCGTGGTCGGCGACCGGCGGCAGGGCTGGGCCATCCTCGCGGCGATGACGGTGATGTTCGTGCTGGCGGTGATCGCGGTCATTCCGGCCGAGCAGGCCGGCAACCCGCTGCTGCCGCCCCTCGGCGTCGACCAGGCGCAGAGCGCGCTGCAGGCCGGCGGCAACATGGAAGGCAAGGAAGTGCGCTTCGGCATCAGCGCCTCGGCCCTGTTCGCGGCCGTCACCACCGCGGCCTCGTGCGGCGCGGTGATCGCCATGCACGATTCCTTCACGCCGCTGGGCGGCATGGTGCCGCTGGTGCTGATGCAGCTCGGCGAGGTGGTGTTCGGCGGGGTCGGCACAGGCCTCTACGGCATGCTGGTCTTCGCGATCCTGGCGGTGTTCATCGCCGGGCTGATGATCGGCCGCACGCCCGAGTACCTGGGCAAGAAGATCGAGACGCACGAGATGAAGCTGACCTCGATCGCGATCCTGGTCACGCCGATCCTGGTGCTGGCCGGCACCGCCGTCGCCGTGATTGCAGACGCGGGCCAAGCTGGCATCGCCAATCCGGGCGCGCACGGATTCTCGGAAATCCTCTACGCGTTCACCTCGGCCGGCAACAACAACGGCAGCGCCTTTGCCGGCCTGTCCGCCAACACACCGTTCTACAACGCGTGGCTCGCCATCGCGATGTGGTTCGGCCGCTTCGGTGTGATCGTGCCGGTGCTCGCCATCGCGGGTTCGCTGGCGGCCAAGAAACGCCTGCCGGTGACGGCCGGGACCATGCCCACGCACGGCCCGCTGTTCGTCACGCTGCTGATCGGCACGGTGCTGCTGGTCGGCCTGCTCAACTATGTGCCCGCGCTGGCTCTCGGCCCGGTCGTCGAGCACCTGATGTTGTGGAAATGAGACCGCCGACCATGAAACAGAATCCTTCTCCTATCTCCCTCGGCGAGCCCGCCGAACTGGCGGCCGTGGTTGAAGCCAAGGCCCTCGCCAGGAAGAAAATGCACCTCTCGCTGTTCGATGCCGCGCTGGTCAAGCCGGCCCTGTGGAGCGCCTTCGCCAAGCTGAGCCCGCGGGTGCAGTGGCGCAATCCGGTGATGTTCATCGTCTACATCGGCAGCATCCTCACGACCTTGCTGTGGGTGCACGCGCTGAGCTTTCCGGGCGACACCGGCATGTCGTCGGCCTTCGTGTTCGCGGTGTCGGTCTGGCTGTGGTTCACCGTGCTGTTCGCCAACTTCGCCGAAGCGCTGGCCGAGGGCCGTAGCAAGGCGCAGGCCGCTTCGCTGCGGGGGCTGCGCAAGGACACCTGGGCCAAGAAGTTGGCCGAGCCCTTCCATGGCGGCAAGTGGCTGCCGCAGCAGGCGCCCGATCTGCGCCGCGGCGACGTCGTGCTGGTCGAGGCCCACGACGTGATCCCGCTCGACGGCGAGGTGATCGAAGGCGTCGCCTCGGTCGACGAAAGCGCCATCACCGGCGAATCGGCCCCCGTGGTGCGCGAATCGGGCGGCGACTTCTCGGCCGTCACCGGCGGCACCCGCGTGCTGTCGGACTGGCTGGTCGTGCGCATCACGGTCAATCCCGGAGAGTCCTTTCTCGACCGCATGATCGGCATGGTCGAGGCCGCCAAGCGGCAGAAGACGCCGAACGAGATCGCGCTGACCATCCTGCTGGTGGCGCTGACCCTCGTGTTCCTGATGGTCACCGTCACGCTGCTGCCGTATTCGGTGTTCAGCGTCAACGCGATCGGCACCGGCACGGTGGTGTCGCTGACCGCACTGGTGGCGCTGCTGGTGTGCCTGATCCCGACCACCATCGGCGGCCTGCTGTCGGCGGTCGGCGTGGCCGGGATGAGCCGCATGATGCAGGCCAACGTGATCGCCACCTCGGGCCGCGCCGTCGAGGCCGCGGGCGACGTCGATGTGCTGCTGCTCGACAAGACCGGCACCATCACGCACGGCAATCGCCAGGCCAGCGCCTTTCTCACGGCGCCGGGCGTGTCACAGGCCAAACTGGCGCGCGCCGCGCTGCTGGCCTCGCTGCCCGACGAGACGCCGGAGGGTCGCAGCATCGTCGAATTGGCCCGCCGCGGCGGCATCGACGGCCAGGGCGTCGACGGTGCGCACTTCGTGCCCTTCACCGCCCAGACCCGCATGAGCGGCGTCAACCTGCCGGCGGCGCCGACGAGCCTGGACGCCGATCCGGTCGCGCTGCGCAAGGGCGCGGTCGACGCGGTGCGCCGGCACGTGGAGGCGCTGGGCGGCTCGATGGCGCCCGAGGTGCTGCATGCCGCCGACACGGTGGCGCGCCGCGGCAGCACGCCGCTGGCGGTGGCCGAGGGCAGCCGGGTGCTCGGCATCGTCGAGCTCAAGGACATCGTCAAGACCGACATCAAGGAGCGCTTCGCCGAGCTGCGCCGCATGGGCATCAAGACCGTGATGATCACCGGCGACAACAAGCTCACGGCCGCCGCGATCGCGGCCGAGGCCGGCGTCGACGATTTCCTGGCCGAGGCCACGCCCGAAGACAAGCTGGCGCTGATCCGCAAGTACCAGTCCGAGGGCCGCCTGGTCGCGATGACCGGCGACGGCACCAACGACGCGCCGGCGCTCGCCCAGGCCGACGTGGCGGTCGCCATGGGCAGCGGCACGCAGGCCGCCAAGGAGGCCGGCAATATGGTCGACCTCGACTCGAACCCGACCAAGCTGCTGGAAGTGGTGGAGACCGGCAAGGCGCTGCTGATGACGCGCGGCTCGCTCACCACCTTCTCGATCGCCAACGACGTCGCCAAGTACTTCGCCATCATTCCGGCGATCTTCGTCTCGACCTACCCGCAACTGGGCGCACTCAACGTGATGCAGCTCGCGAGCCCGTCGTCGGCGATCCTGTCGGCGGTGATCTTCAATGCGCTGGTCATCGTGTTCCTGATCCCGCTGGCGCTCAAGGGCGTGCGCTACCGCCCGGTGGGTGCCGCGGCGCTGCTGCGCCGCAACCTCGCGATCTACGGCCTCGGCGGCCTGGTCGTCCCCTTCATCGGCATCAAGCTCATCGACTGGCTGCTGGTCGCCGTGCATCTCGTCTGAGGATCTCATCACCATGACAAGCATTCTTCGTCCCGCCCTGGTGCTCTTCGTGCTGCTCAGCGCGTTGACCGGGCTCCTGTATCCGCTGGCCGTGACCGGCGCCGCGCAGGCGCTGTTTCCGGCCCAGGCCGAAGGCAGCCTGGTTCTGCGCGACGGCAAGGCGGTCGGCTCTTCGCTGATCGGCCAGAACTTCAGCGATCCGAAGCACTTCTGGGGCCGTCCGTCGGCCACCGCGCCGATGCCCTACAACGCGGCCGCGTCGGGCGGTTCCAACCAGGGGCCGCTGAATCCGGCGCTGGCCGAGGCGGTCAAGGGCCGCATCGAGGCGCTGCGCACGGCGGACCCGGGCAACACAGCGCCAGTGCCGGTCGACCTGGTCACGGCCTCGGCCAGCGGGCTCGATCCGCACATCAGCCCGGCCGCCGCGCGCTACCAGGCGGCGCGGGTGGCGCGTGTGCGCGGGCTGCCGGCCGACCATGTCGAGCAGCTGATCGCGGATCACACCGCGGCGCCGCTGTGGGGCGTGCTCGGCGAACCGCGCGTGAACGTGCTGGCGCTGAACCTGGCGCTCGATCAGGTGCGCTGAGGAGCGCTCGCGATGGACGACGATCTGCTGCACGCGCTGTTGGCGCTGGCCGTCCTCTTCATTCCGCTGGGCTTTGCATGGTTCATGGTGTCGTTCACCACCCGGCGGCGCGCCCGCCGTGATCGGCATGCGGTGCGCAAGGACCTGCCGCTGCGCTGACCCGTCCCGCCATGAACGACGCCGCGCGCCCCGACCCCGATGCCCTGCTCGCGCAACTGCGCGCGGAGGACGAGCGCGCGCGGCGCGGCAAGCTGCGCATCTACTTCGGTGCCAATGCCGGTGTCGGCAAGACCTGGGCGATGCTCAGCGCCGCGCAGCGCGAGCATACGGCGGGCCGCGATGTGGTGATCGGCGTGGTCGAGACGCATGGCCGCAGCGAGACCGCGGCGCTGCTGGCCGGCCTCCAGGCGCTGCCCCTGCGCGAGCTGCCCTACCGCGGCCGCACGCTGCGGGAGTTCGACCTCGACGCCGCGCTGGCGCGCCGGCCGGCCGTGCTGCTGGTCGACGAGCTCGCCCACACCAACGCCCCGGGCTCGCGCCACGCCAAGCGCTGGCAGGACGTGCAGGAACTGCTGGCCGCCGGCATCGAGGTCTGGTCGGCGCTCAACGTGCAGCACCTCGAAAGCCTCAACGGCACGGTCGGCGCGATCACCGGCGTGCGCGTGCACGAGACCGTGCCCGACACCGTGCTCGACGAGGCCGACGAGGTGGTGCTGGTCGACGTCACGCCCGACGAACTGACGGCACGGCTGGCGGCCGGCAAGGTCTACCTGCCGCAGCAGGCCGAGCGCGCGGCGCGCCACTTCTTCCGCAAGGGCAACCTGATCGCGTTGCGCGAGATTGCGCTGCGGCGCACCGCCGAGCATGTGGAGGACGACGTGCGCGGCTGGCGGGTGGAGCAGTCCGGCCCGCGCGGCGACGAGGGGCTGCCGGCCTGGAACACCTCGGGCGCGATCCTGGTGTGCGTCGGCCCGCACGAGGGCGCGGGCCAGACGGTGCGCACCGCGGCCCGGCTGGCGGGCCAGCTCAACGTGCGCTGGCATGCGGCCTACGTCGAGACGCCGCGGCTGCAGCGCCTCGGTGCGAGCCGGCGCGAYCGSATCCTCGCGGTGCTGCAGCTGGCGCAGGCGCTGGGCGCGGAGACGGCGGTGCTGACCGGCGTCGAGGTGGCGCAGGCCCTCGCYGCGCAGGCGCAGCGGCTCAATTGCGCGACGCTGGTGGTGGGCCGCGCCGAACCCGCGCGCGGGTGGCCGCGGCGCGCGCTCACGCGCGAGCTGGCGCGCCAYGCGCCGGGCATCGACATCGTCGAGGTGGCGCGCGCCGASAGCTCGCGCAACCTCGCGCAGCTTCGTCCCACCGCGCGGAGCGACGGCGAGCCGCCCGAAGAGTCCGACCCGCCGCAGGTGCGCTGGCCGGGCTACGCCTGGGCGGCGGCCGTCGGCTTCGCGATCACCCTCGTGGCCACGCCGTTGGCGGGCGTGCTGGAACTCACCAACATCGTGATGCTGTTCCTGCTCGGCGTGGTCGGCGTGGCGCTGCGTTTCGGCCGCGGCCCGGCGGCCTTCGCCGCGATGCTCAACGTGGCCGCCTTCGACTTCTTCTTCGTCACGCCGCGCCTGTCGTTCGCGGTGAGCGACGTGCAGTACCTCGTGACCTTCGCGGTCATGCTCGGCGTCGGCCTGCTGGTGGGCCAGCTCACGGCCGGACTGCGCTTCGCGGCCGGCGTGTCGACCCGCCGCGAGCGGCGTGCGCAGTCGCTGTTCGAGCTCACGCGCGAACTCTCGGCTGCGCTCGAAAGCGCGCAGGTGTCCGCCCTCGGCGCGGCGGCGGTGCGGGGCCATTTCGGCGGCAAGGCGGTGGTGCTGGCGGCGGACGCCAACGACCGGCTGGTCATGCCCGCGCCCGCGCCGCCGGGCTTCGACCCCAGCGTGGCCGACTGGAGCTTCCGCCARGGGCAGCCGGCCGGACTCGCCACCGCCACGCTGGCAGCGCAGCCCTGGCACTACGTGCCGCTGAAGGCGCCGATGCGGGTGCGCGGCGTGCTCGCGCTGGAGCCCGCGCACGCGCGCTGGCTGCGGATTCCCGAAGAGGCGCAGCAGCTCGACACGCTGGCGCGGCAGATCGCCATCGCGCTGGAGCGGGTGCACTACGTCGAGGTGGCGCAGCGGGCGGTGGTCGAGATGGAGTCCGAGCGCCTGCGCAATGCGCTGCTGGGCGCGATCTCGCATGACGTGCGCACGCCGCTGACGGCGTTGATCGCGCTGGCCGAATCGCTGCCCGCACTGCCCGARGGCGCAGCCGGGGCGCATGCGGTGGCGCGCGCGATCGTCGCGCAGGCKCACCAGCTCCATGCGCTGGTCAGCAACCTGCTGGACATGGCGCGGCTCGAGAGCGGCATCGCGGGCGGCGCCGTGAAYCTGCGGCGCGACTGGCAGTCGGTCGAGGAAGTGGTCGGTTCGGCCATYCGYGCRGCGCGGCCCGCACTCGGGGACMTGSAGGTGCGGACKTCGCTGCCGCCCGACCTGCCGCTGGTCGAGTTCGACGCGGTGCTGATCGAGCGCGTGCTGGTCAACCTGCTCGAGAACGCCGCCAAGTACGGGGCGGCGCCGATCGTGGTCGGCGCGAGCGTCACGCCGAGGAGCCTGGTGCTCACGGTGCGCGACCACGGCCCCGGCCTGCCGAACGCCATGCGGGGCCACGAGCAGCAGCTGTTCGACAAGTTCACCCGCGGCCAGGCCGAGTCCGCCACGCCGGGCGTCGGGCTCGGGCTGGCGATCTGCAAGGCGGTGGTGAGCGCGCACGGCGGCGAGATCGCGGCGGCCAACGCTTCGGACGGCGGGGCAGAATTCACGGTCACGCTGCCGAGACGCGAACCGCCCGATACGGTCGAAGACGGCGCAAGCTAGGGCCTGTCCAGGCCCTGGTCAGGAGGATTCCGTCATGGCCGATCGCGTGGGTATCTACTGCCGCAAGTGAAAGACGTGCATCTCCGTCCAGCGTCCGGTCGAGTTCTCCAGCAGCACGACTGCGTCGCACACGGCTTCGACCGGGACCTCGAGGGCGCTCATGCGACGCTGCAGTTCGGCTGTTGCCGCATCGGCCTCGGCGACA
The DNA here is from genome assembly GCF_056405555.1 of Variovorax sp. P1_G12. NCBI lineage: Bacteria > Pseudomonadati > Pseudomonadota > Betaproteobacteria > Burkholderiales > Comamonadaceae > Variovorax > Variovorax sp. P1_G12. Next base: position 20,975 of record NZ_JBFUBW010000021.1, read on the forward strand.
TCGCCGTGGGCGACCGTCAGGTGCGGAACGACGCCACCCTCATGGGCGCCCCCATAGGGCAGGAAGTCCGGGAAGGCGTGCACCAGCGCCTCGGTCAGGGCGACGAAGGGGCCGGCCGGTTCCGGCAGCAGGTACGCAGTCGCGGGGAAGCGTGCGACCGCGGCCAGCGAAAAGGAGAAGGCCGGGACGCGGTCCAGGGCCCGCTGCGCCCGGCCGAGCACGGCCGGGGTGATGCGCTGCGGCGGCATGAACGGAACCAGCACCGTGATGTGTGCCGGAACGCCCAGCTTCGCTGTGGCATCGAACTGCGCGCGCAGATCGACGACGAGCGGCTCGGCTGCGGGAACCTTGACTGCGAACGCGGAGATCGCCATGGGCCCGATCGTAGCTCGCCGGACCTCTCGCTGATCTACAGAGTGCGCGGCCGAGTTGCAGCCATGACGCGGTTGCCGAGCGCCTCGAGGTTCTGGGCGACCGGCCCTCAGATCGCCGCGATCAGATGCGCCAGGCGGTCCGCAGACATGGGCAGTTGCCTGACGCGCAAATCCAACGCATGGGCCACAGCGTTGGCGACGGCCGCGGCGGCCGGACCCGCGGCGGCTTCTCCGACGCCGAGACTGGGTTCCTGCGGCCGCTCGATCACCCGGACGGCGATTGCCGGGATCTCGTCGAAGCCGAGGATCGGGTAGTGCTCCCAGTCGCATGAGGTGATGCCGGTTCGATCCCAGGTCACGCTTTCCTTCAGCGTCCAGCTGAGCGATTGGAGCAGGCCGCCTTCGATCTGATTGACCAGGCCATCAGGATTGACAACCGCACCGGCGTCGACCGCAGCCCAGACCTTCTCGACCCGGATCTTCTCCTCGACGCTGACCTGCATGGCGATGGCGCAGTACGCGGCCTGATTCTTGTAGCGGCCGACGGCGATTCCCAGGCCGCTGCCGTTGCCTTTTTCGCCGCGCTGGCTCCAGCCCGCCATGTCGGCCGCGGTCTCGAGTACCGCGCGGGCGCGTGGATCGCTCAGATGACGCAGGCGGAACTCGACCGGGTCGCTGCCCGCGAATTGCGCCAGCTCGTCCATGAAGCTCTCGATCGCGTACAGGTTGGCATAGGAGCCGAGCGAGCGCAGCGCGGAGACGCGCACCGGGGAGCTGGCAATGAAGTGGTAGTCGACGTGCTGATGGGGCATGTCGTACAGCGCGATGGCATTGCGGTCACCGCCGCCCATCGGCAGCGGAAGGTCGCGCGCGGTCGGCTGCGGCAGCGGCGGGTCGATCTCCCAGGCGCCGAGCAGGTTGACGCCTTCGCCCCAGCCAGGTCGGTTCATGTGGGTGTGGCTCCACAGGGATAGGGCCCAGCTGCCGATGCGGCCGGCATCGTCGAGTCCGGCCGTGAGCCGCACCACGCTGGCCGAACCGAACGGCGACATCGACATCTCGTCTTCGCGCATCCACTGCACCCGCACCGGCACGCCGATGAGAGTGGCAACGAAGGCGGCGTCGAAGGCCGCATCGTCGGCGCCGTTGTGGCCGTAGCAGCCGGCGCCCGGCGCATGGATGACCTCGACGGTGCCGGCCTCGCGGCGCAGTGCCGCGGCGATCTGATCGCGCAGTGGATAGACACCCTGCGTGTGAGACCAGATGCGCAGGCGTCCGCCGCGGGGGTCGGCCAGCGCGCAGGCCGGCCCGATCGACGCGTGCGCAAGGTAGGGCCGCGAATAGGTGGCGCTGCAGGTCTGGAGCCGGGTGCCCGGCACGCCCGCCTCGTGCACGCGCCTCGGGCTGTCGGGAAGACCCTGCAACAACGCGACCGTGTCTTGGCCCGCATGCGGATCAGGCAGAGGGCCGAAGTCGAGCAGCTTGCGAGCCTTCGGTAGTGCGCGTACCAGAGCGCCTTCATGCGGCCCCACGAGCGCCAGGAACCGGCCGCAGTGCACCACCTGCGACACGCCCGGGAGCGCCTGCAATTCAGCCAGCGGCACCGAAGCCAGTCGCTGCGAAGGATGCCGACCGCGCAGCATGCGCACATGCTGCATGCCGGGAATGACGAGGTCCTGCACATAGCCTGCGCCAGTCAGCTTGGCCATGAGGTCCACGCGTGGCAGCGAGCGACCCACATAGGGCTCGGGCGCAGTTCGAGCGCTGGCGGGAGATGCGACGATTGCGATGTCGAGGTCGATCGCGGGCGCAAGCGCCCAGTAGTCGATCTGTCGCTCGCCGCCCGCATTGCGAAAGCAACCTGCGTCGACTTGCAGGTCGGCGGGCGCAACGTCCAGGTGCAGCGCCGCAAGCGCGTTGAAGAGCGTGTAGGCATGCGCGCAGGCCCACCGCAGCGCGGCCCCGCCATACTGGACCGAAAGGCTGCCCGCCGTGTAGCCCTCGTCAGGGGAGCGATCGGTGTGGCCGGCCACCAGCAAAACCTGCTTCGGCGTCAAGCCGAGTGCGTCGCAGGCGATCTGCACCAGGGCTGTTTCGATGCCCTGACCCAACTCGACCTTGCCTGTGAACACCGTGACTTGGCGTTCCGGCCCGATGCTCAGCCATTGGCGCAGGCGCGGATGCGCAAGGATGGCCGGCGGCGTGGAACTCGTCATGGCTGGTCTTCCGTATGCAGCCGTGCGGCGGCTGCCTTGATCGCCTTCAGGATGCGCGCGTGGGCGCCGCAGCGGCACAAATGCCGGTGCATCGTCTCTTGCAACTCGGCCTCGGTCGGCGCGGCGGTACGGTGGAGCATGGCGGTCACCGACATCAGGATGCCGTTGATGCAGTAACCGCACTGCGCCGCCTGCAGCGTGACGAAGGCGTCGAGCACGACCGCGCCCACCGGGTCATGCCGCAACTGCTCGACCGTGGTGAGCTCGCGTCCGACGGTACCCCATAGCGGCATGTCGCAGGACTGGACAGCACGGCCGTCCATCCAGACGGTGCAGGCGCCGCAGTGGCCCGCCCCGCAGCCGAAGCGCACACCCTTGCAGTCGAGGTCGTTGCGCAGCACGTAGAGCAGCAGGTCGTTTTCGTCGGCCTGGACGTGGTGCGCAGTGCCGTTGACCTTGAGTTCGAAGGAGGATGTCATAGGGTCGATGCCAACCGGGGCCTGCGGGCTCAGGCGTTCAAGGCCCTGGCCGGCTTGCGCAGACCGGCCGCGCGCCGATACGGCGGCGGGTAGTAGGGAGTGACGCCGAGCGTCTCCGCCGCCCGCCAGACCCAGCGCGGATCGGCGAGGAACGGGCGTGCCAGCGCGACCTGATCCGCGAATCCCGAGGCCACGATGTCGGCTGCCTGCGCCGGCTCGCTGATGCCGCCGACGGCGCGAGTGGCGATTCCGCTGCGGCGCCGAACTTCTGCGGCCAGCCCAACCTGGAAGCCGGGGCCGAAGGGAATGCGCTCACCGCGGACCACGAAGCCGCTGCTGACGCACACGTAGCCGAAGCCGATGTCCTTGAGGCCCTGGGCCAGCCGAACGGCGTCATCGGGCCCGAGGCCGCCTTCTGCCCAGTCGGTGCCGGTGATGCGCGCTCCGAGCACACGGCTGCTGGGCACGTGCTCGCGCAGGCGCTGCGCGATGTGCAGCGCCAGCCGGTCGCGCCCGGTCGCATCTCCGCCCCAGGCGTCATCTCGCAGGTTCGCGAGTGGCGATTGAAACTGGTGCAGCAGATAGCCATGCGCGCAGTGCAGCTCGATGACGTCGAAGCCCAGGCGAACCGCGCGTTGCGCGGCGTCGACATAGGCGTTGACCAGTCGTTCGATGCCGGCGTCGTCGAGCGCTTGCGGCGTGTCCCAGTCCGGCGCGAAGGGCAGTGCGCTCGGCGCCGCGCAGCGCCACGGCGGCCCGCCGTCGCCGTCCGCCGTCAGCGGGCCTGCGCCTTCCCAGGGCACATGGGCCGAGCCCTTGCGGCCCGCATGGCCGAGCTGGATGCCGAAGCGCGTACCGGGCGCGGCGACCGCCCGCGCCGCCTGCAGCACACGAGACAGGGCGGCCTCGGCGGCGTCGCTGTAGAGGCCCAGGCAGCCGTGCGTGATGCGCCCGCGGGCCTCCACGGCGGTGGCTTCGACCATGACCAGGCCAGCGCCCGCCAAGGCGAGCTGCATCAGGTGCTGAAGGTGCCAGTCGTTCGCGACGCCGTCGCGCGCCGAGTACTGGCACATGGGAGAGACGACGATGCGATTGGGAAAGCTCATCTCGCCGATCGAGAGTTCACTGAACAGGGGGGACATGGGCGATGGTTCCAGGCGGTGGTTCAGCGAATTGGCGCGATGTTGAGCAGCTTCACGGCATTGAGCCCCTCGATCTGGTCCACCTCGTCGCTGGACAGCCCGTGCACCGAGGCGACCAGCTGCCGCGGATGGTCCTCGCCCATGTCGTAGGGGTAGTCGGTGCCGAGCAGCACGCGCTCGGCACCGAAGAGGTCGACCAGGTGGCGCAGCATCTCGGGGTCGAACACCATGGTGTCGACGTAGAAGGTCTTGAGGTAGCTCGAAGGCGCGCGATCGATCACCGTGCGGCAATCCTTGCGTGCGCTCCAGGCGTGGTCCATGCGCGCCCAGTAGTGCGCCACGTAGCCTCCCCCATGCGCCGCGATGAAGCGGATATTCGGGTAGCGGGCCACCACGCCATCGAAGATCAGGTGGCTCACGGCCACTGTCGTGTCGAGTGGGTTGCCGATCACGTTGTTGAAGTAATGGTCAGTGAGCCGGGCGCCTTCCGAGAAGCCGACCGGATGCAGGAAGATCACCGCGCCGAGCGCGTCGGCGCGCGCGAAGAAGGGCTCGAGCCCCAGCTTCGCGTCCGTCAGGTCGAGGCCGTTCACGTTGGTGTTGATCTCCACCCCGCGCAGGCCGAGCCGGCCAAGGGCGTAGTCCAATTCCTGGATCGCGAGCTCGACGTTCTGCAGAGGCACCGACCCGAAGCCAACGAAACGCTGCGGCGTGTCGGCCACGAGTGCCGCGATGCCCTCGTTGACCTGACGTGCCAGAGCGGCTCCGCGCTCGGGCGGGGTGAAGTAGAAGTACTGGAACGGCGCCGGGCTGACCGCCTGGATGTCAATGCCCATGCGGTCCATGTCGTCGAGGCGCTGGTCGATGCCGGTCAGCTTGGGCGCGCGCTCACGCATCTGGACGACGTTGGTCTCACGCGTGAGCGCGTTCGCATAGATCACGCTCGGGTCGTGACGGCCCACGTCGAGGTCGCTCGCGGCCTTGGCGACGTCCGGATTCAGGTAGTGGCAGTGCACGTCGACTACGGGTGGTCGGTCGCCGCGTACGGGTGCGGAAGCGGTCGCCGCGTGCGCCATCGAAAGGGCTGCGGACCGCGCGCGGCGGTCGGGCGCCGTCGTGTGGCGGTGGGTCGGGTCGGTGCAGTGGGGCGCGCAGGTGTAGAGCACGTGAGGTCCGTTCGAGTGTGTTTGGATGTTTGGAAAGAGGGCGAGCCTAGAACACGCCGAGGTGACGGGTTGCGAGCTCGGGTTCGGCGCGCACGGAGTCGGCGCGGCCGGCATGGACGACATGGCCGGTGTTGAGCACCACGACATCGTCCGCCACTTCGAGCGCCAGGTTGAAGTTCTGCTCCACCAGCACGATCGATAACCGGTCGGCCTTGAGCGTCTTGATGGCCTGTGCGACCTCTGCGACGATCAGCGGTGCGAGTCCCTCGGAAGGCTCATCCAGCAGCAGCACGCGCGGGTTGCCCATCAACGCACGCCCGATGGCGAGCATCTGCTGCTCGCCGCCGGAGAGCGTGCCGGCGCGTTGTCGAGTGCGCTCCTTGAGGCGGCCGAAGGTGGCGTAGACGCGGTCGAGGCTCCACGCGTGCTTGCCGCCGCTTGCGTTCCCTGCCGCCGCCTGCTCCGCCACTTGCAGGTTCTCCAGCACCGTGAGGTTCGGGAAGATGCGCCGGCCTTGGGGTATCAGCCGCATGCCGGCGCGCGCGATGCCTTCCGGCGACATCCGCTCGATCGGGCGGCCAGCCAGCTTGATGATGCCTCGGCGCGCCTGGTGCAGTCCCGCGAAGGTGTTGAGCGACGTGCTCTTGCCGGCGCCGTTGCGTCCCAGCAGTGCAAGCACTCGGCCTTCATGCAGGTTCATCGAGAGTCGGTGCACGACCTGACTCTGCCCATAGAAAACGTCGAGTCCGCTCACGCTCAATGCATCAGTGGCCAAGGTAGATCTCCCGCGTTCTGGGGTGGTTCACCACGGTTCGCCGGTCGCCTTCGACGATGACCTGCCCATAATGCAGCACCGTGATCTGCTCGGCGAACTCAAGCGCGACATCCATGTCGTGTTCGATCATCAGGATCGCGGTTTCGCGCGGTACCTGGGCGATCAGCCGCTGCACGACCACGCGCTCGTCCTGGGACAGGCCCGCGAGCGGTTCGTCGAGCAGCAGCAGGCGTGGCTGCTGCGCCAACCCGAGCGCGAGCTCGACCCGGCGCTGCTCGCCATAGGACACGTCGCACACGCGGTGCAACGCCTTGGCGCCCAGCCCCACACCGTCGAGCAGCTGCACCGCGCGTTCATGTAGCGCCGCGTGCCGTGAAAGGTCGGTGCCGGCACTGAGGCGCAGCGGCATCAGCGCCAGCAGCCCCAGCACCACGTTGTGCGCCAGCGTGTCCTTGGGGAACAGCGTGATGATCTGGTAAGTACGGGCGAGGCCGCAGCGCGCGCGCGCGCGCACAGCCAGCTTTGTCACGTCTTTGCCGAATACCCGTATCGAACCGCCATCCGGGCGAATTTCACCGCCAATCAGTCCGAACAGTGTGGTCTTGCCGGCGCCGTTGGGGCCGATGATGAGGCGTCGCTCGCCGGGCTGCATCGTGAGCGAGACATCCTGCGTGACGGCGATGCCGCCGAAGGATTTCCGGAGTCCCCGGATTTCGAGGGCGGCCGTCATGCGCGTTTCTCCGTCAGGCGGGCCAGCAGCGCGCGCACGCCAGGCACGATGCCGTGCGGCATCACCAGCACGATGAACACGAACACTGCGCCCAGCAGCATGTTCCAGCGCTCGATGTAGCCCGATGCGTAATTCTTCAGCAGCATCACGAGGACGGCGCCGACGGCAGGCCCCGCCAGCGTGCCGGCGCCGCCGGCGATCACGCTCAGCAGCACTTCGGCCGAAGAGGTCACCGACAGCACGCTCGGATGGACGTACTTGTGGAAGTACACGTAGAGAAGCCCCGCCACAGCGCCAACGAAACTCGCGCCCACGAAGGTGCACCACCGAATTGCCCAGACGTTGTAGCCGAGTGAACTCATGCGCCGTGCCTGATCGCGGGTGCCGCGCAGTGACGCGCCGAAGGGTGAGTTGACCAGCCGCCCCACGACGAGCAACACCACTGTCGCGATCGACAACACGAACCAGTAGTAGGCACTGCTGTTCTCCATGTCGATGCCGAACGGGGCCGGTCGCGTGAGGCCCGAGAGGCCGTTGTCGCCGTTGGTGACGGAGGTCCAACGGTATGCGAGGCCCCACACCACCTGCGACAGAGCGAGGGTCAGCATGAGAAAGCTGAGCCCGGAGGCGCGCAATGCGATCCAGCCAAAGACGCCGCCGATCGCCGTGGTGGCGAGCAGCGTGAGGGGTGCAGCCATGGCGTGGCCGATGCCCAGTCTCAGTGCGAGCCAGGCGGCGATGTAGGCCGACAGGCCGAGGTAGGCTGCGTGGCCCAGCGAGGTCATGCCCGCGTAGCCCACGAGCAGGTTCAGGCTGGTGGCGAAGATCACGGCGATCAGCATCTGGCTGCCGAGGTTGACGTAGTACTCACCGAGCACCGCGGGCAGCAGGGCCAGCGCGGCGAGCAACAGCAGGGAGCGCAGCGTGTTCATGCTCGTGCACCTCCGAGCAGGCCAGCGGGCCGGAAGGCCAGCACGAGGATCATCGGCAGAAACAAGATCACGTAGGCGAGATCCGGAACCAGTGCGATGCCGAAGGTGTAGATGAAGCCGATGATGAAGCTCGCGATGAAAGTGCCCATCAGGCTGCCGACGCCGCCGAGGATGACCACGATCAGCGCCAGGGGCAGCATGTCGGCGTCAAGCCCCGGATAGGCCGACAGCATCGGGCCGCCGAATGCGCCGCCGAGACCGGCGAGCATCGCGCCGAGGCAGAACACGCTGGTGAACAGGGCCGAGGCACGGATTCCGACCGCACGCGCCATGGGCATGTCGTCGACGCCCGCGCGGATGCGTGCGCCAAGCCGCGTGCGTTCCAGCAGCAGGTAGAGCATGACGGCGGCCACGAGTGCGACCCCGATCACGGCCAGTCGGTAGCTCGGAAAACTGAAGCCGAGCCATGATGTCGGGCCGCTAAGGAAACTCGGCGGCGAGACTGGGATCGGATCGCCGCCCCACAGCACCAAACAGAGATCCGCGGCGATGAAGGAGAGGCCGAGCGTGGCCAGCACCTGAGCCTGCGCGTTGCCCGAAAGCCGGCGCAGCACCAGGCGCTCGAACAGCCCGCCGATGATCGCGGTGGCGAGCGCAGCGAGCGCCACTGCCGCCGCGAAGCCCCAACCGGCGCGCGCCACGCTCGCGGCGACGTAGGCCCCGATCATGAAGAGCGCGCCGTGGGTGAGGTTGGCGATGCGCATCAGCCCGAAAATGAGTGCGAAGCCCGAGGAGAGCAGTAGCAGCAGGCTGCCGAGGGCCAGACTGTTGAGTGTCTGAGTCAACCAGAATTGCATGTTCTTGATGTCGTGGCCCGCCATGCCGATGCACGCGCGGGCCGTGACGCTCCGGTGTGGGTGTCAGGCGCCCAGATTCCTGGCGGGCGGCCAGTCGCGCGAATAGACCGGTTCTGCCAGGAATTTCTTCGGGTCGTAGGTCCAGAACTGGCTCACGTCCGGATAGGTCTCGATGATGCTGTTGACCAGGCGTCCGTCCTTGCGCCCGACGGTGCGCACGTAGACGTCGCCGACCACGTTGCCCCAGGCATCGAACTTCACCGGCCCGCGCGCGGTCATCGCGTTGGTTTTCTGCAGGGACGCGCGCAGCGACTCGCGGTCGAAGGACTGACCCTTCAAAGGCGCCAGGGCGGCGTCGAGCACCGAGGCGCTGACGTGCGTGCACGCGGCATAGAAGCCCGGGTCGTAGCCGTGCGCCTTGCGGAAGGTGCCCGCGAACTTCTCATTGATCGGGTTCGCAAGTTCTGCGGAGTACCAGTTGACCGTGACAATGCCCAGCGCCTCGTCGCCCATGTTGCGCAGCACCGCTTCATCGAGGGTCGTCATGCCTCCGACCAGGGCGAGCTTGCCGCGCAGGCCGTATTCGTTGAACTGGCGGATGAAGCGAAAGCCGTTGGAGCCCGCGAAGCCGAGGAACACCGCGTCCGCGTCTCGGCTGAGCTGGGCCAGGAAGGTGCCGTAATCCGGCGCCGTCAGCGGCGGGAAGAGCTTCTGCACGACCTTGCCGCCGGCTTCCTCGAACACGCGCTGAAATCCCGCCGTCATTTCGTGGCCATAGGCGATGTCATCGGCGACCAGCACCATGCGCTTGTACTTCAGCTTCTTCGCGCAGTAGTCAGCCAACGGGTGGGCGCACTGGGCCGACGTGGAACTGGCGCGAAACAGCCAGGGGTTGGCCTTGCGCTGGGTCATGTCCTCCGCCGCCGCGACCGGGAAGACCGGGATCTTGCGGGCGCGCATGTAGTCGTCGGTGGCCAAGGCCTCGAAGGCCGCCAGGGGACCCATGAGCACCTGCGCGCCTTCCCGCTCGACCAGTTCCTGGGTCTTGGTGCGGGCGCTGGACGGCACGCCGCCGGTATCGGCCACGATCAGTTCGACCTTGCGGCCACCGAGCCGCTGGTCATTGGCCGCCAGGTAGCTCTGAAGCCCGCGCTCCATGTCGATGCCGCCAGAAGCGAAGGGGCCGGTCTTGGCGGTGAGCAAGCCCAGGCGCAAAGGCTCGGGCGAACCCTGGCTGCGCACCAGGGATGGTACCGCCAATGCGGCGCTGGCGGTTGCTGCCGCTGCAACAAAACTCCTGCGATCCATTGTCATCTTGTCTCCGGTCTTGGTGGGGGTATTGGGTGAGGTGCGATCCGTCATCGCATCGTATTAACTGATCGAACGATCAATAATAATGGCCCAAAATTGGGAGATCAAGACACGTTTGATCGTGATGTGTCGGGGTTTACCCGCGTGAGGTGGCAGTTCGACCCTGGTCCGCTAATAATCGAGTGATCGGTCCTTGTGGGCCGGCGGGAGCGCAAGCGCCGCCCGTGACCAGCCGACCATTGCCAAAGACCCTCGATGACGCAACGCATCGCCAAGACAAACGAATCCGAGCAGGATGCCCCGATCAACCCCATGCAACGGCGGCGGCGTCTGGCGCCCGAGGACCGAGAGCACGAGATCGTCCAGTCCGCGATCAGCTTTTTCGCCAAGCATGGTTTCGAAGGCAGCACGCGCGACCTCGCGCAGCGCCTCGGCGTCTCACAGCCTTTGCTTTACCGCTACTTCCCGACCAAGGAAGCCCTGGTCGACCGGGTGTATGACGAGGTGTTTGTGCGGCGCTGGAATCCGGAGTGGGAAGAGTGGCTCGCGGACCGCTCGCATACGCTCGAAAGCCGCCTCAAGCGGTATCTGAAGGACTATGCGCACTTCGTCCTGCGTGGCGAATGGGTGCGCATCTTCATGTATGCGGGGCTCAGCCGCGCCGGAGTGAACCAGCGCTACCTGGCACGCCTGCGCGAGCGCCACTTCCTGCTCATCGCGCGTGAGCTTCGCTTTGCCTACGACATTCCGGAGCCCGAGAGCAACGAGGCCGAGGACGAAGAAGTCGAACTCATCTGGGCCATGCATTCCAGCGTTTTCTACATCGGCGTGCGCAAGTGGGTCTACGACCTCCCGGCGCCGCGGAATATTGATCGATTGATTGATATGAGGGTCGAGTCCTTCCTGCACGGTGCACCGCAGGTGCTCCGCGCCGGTCGGGCTGCCGCCTTGCCGTTGGCGAGCGGCAGCCCGAAGCGCAGCGGGAAGGCCGCCTGACGTTCAGGCGGGCTGCTCCAGCAGTGCATCGAGAAAGCGAACGGCCGCCGGCCCGATCGCGTCTGGGCGCCAGACGACGCGATAGTCGGTGCGCATCTCGAGCAGCGGGAGATCGCGCACCACGATGTTCGCACCCGAGAACTGCACCAGGCTCTCCTGTGCGGCGCACAACCCGAAGCCGCTGGCAACCAGCGCGAGCGCTGAGATGATGTCGCCCGCGACGCATGCAACCCGCGGCTCGAAGCCCAGACGGTGGCACGCCAACATGAACTTGGCGCGCAATGAGGGACCGCTGCGCTCGGGCGTCACCACCCATTCGGCATGCACCAGCTGTTCGGGCGAGATCTCCGGCTCCGCGACCAGCGGGTGATCGCGCGGCATCAGCATCACGTAGCGTTCCGAGCTGAACACCGCTGAGGCGAGCCCCGGGTCGGTGAGATCTTGTGTTTGGATCGCGAAATCCAGCCGTCCGCGCCGCAGTTCCTCCAGTTGCTCACTCTCCAACGCTCCCTCGAACTGAAACCGGATCGCGGGGTAAGCTGCCTGCACGCGCTTGGCGGTGTCAGGAATGACGCCGTTGTACAGCGCGCCCGGCATATGGCCGATGACCACCGTGCCGCCAGCGCCACCGGCCCTGCGCTGCAAGTCCAGCACGAGTCGCTCGTTGCTCGACAGCAGCTTGCGTGCGTTGAGCAAGAGCTCGCGTCCGGCATTGTTGAGACGCAAGCTTCGCCCGACCCTGTCGAACAACGAGAAGCCGATCTTGTCCTCGAGATTCAGAATGGTTCGACTCAGAGGCGAGGCCGAGATGTGCAGCTTCTGGGCGGCCTTGGAAACGCTCTCATTTTCCGCGACGCAGACGAAATGCTTCAGTGTTCGCAGATCGATGAGGTTCATGGGGTCTGTGCTCGGTATGACGGCGGCAGTTTACCGAGCTCGGATCGGGAATGTCCGTGACCATGAGAAATATTGTCCTTTTCGGTCATCTTCTTGTTAGCGATCATTCGATCAACGCTGTGGCCACCACCCAGCCGACACCGATCGCGGGCTCGCCCGCTCACCCTTCGAAGGCCCAGGGCGTCCCCTATGACTCAAACCCTTTCCGCTTCCGTTCAGCGCAAAGTCATCCAGCGAATCATTCCCATCCTGATGCTGATGTACACCATGGCGTACCTCGATCGCATCAACATAGGGACGGCAGCGCTGCGCATGAACGCAGACCTTGGCATCAGCCAGCAGGTCTTCGGCCTCGCGGCCGGTCTGTTCTTCGTCGGCTACCTGGCCATGGAGATCCCGAGCAACATCATCCTTCACCGGGTCGGCGCGCGCATCTGGCTCACTCGGATCATGGTGACCTGGGGGCTGATTTCCGCCTGCACCGCCTTCGTGCAGAACGGGTGGCAACTCATCGCCATACGAATGCTGCTCGGCGTGGCGGAGGCCGGCCTGTTCCCGGGACTGATCTACTGCCTGGCCTTGTGGTTCCCGCCCGGCATACGCGGGCGCATGCTTGTGATCGCCGTTCTGCCGTGGGCGGTCATCGTAGGCACGCCGGTCTCCGCCGCGATCGTTCAGTACGCCGATGGCCTCTTCGGTCTTGCCGGCTGGCGGATCATGCTGTTCGTCGAAGGACTGCTTCCGGTGCTGCTGGGCCTCTACTCGATCCGCTTCCTGACCTCAAAGCCCGAGGAGGCTGATTGGTTGACCGACGATGAGAAGCGGCAGGTCATCGCCGCAAGGGACAGTGGCATCACCCCCGGATCCGTCGATCAAGTGCCGTTGCGGACCACTTTGCTCCAGCCGCATTTGATCCTGCTGTCGCTCGCTTACGCAATGGCGCAGATGGGCTTCTATGCCAGCCTGATCTTCACACCGCAGATCATGAAGGAATTCGGCCGGCTTTTCGGCGTCACGCTCTCGACGATTCAGGTGGGCCTGCTGTCGGCGATCCCGAGCGTGTTCGGCATGGTCATGTACTGGTTCTGGGTCTCGCACTCCGACCGCACCAGCGAGCGGGTCTGGCACGCCATCGGCGCCTTCCTGATCGCCGCAGCGGGCATCTGCATCCTGGTCAGCGTGCCCAATCTGTATGGGTCGATCGCCGGCCTTTCACTGCTGACGGCGGGGCTGGTGAGCGGGCCGATTTGCATCTGGCAACTGACGGGCGTCGGCGTCAAGGGCAAGACCGCTGCCGTGGTGTTCGCCTATGTCAACAGTTTCGGCATCGTCGGCTCCATGTTCAGTCCCTACATCATCGGCCTGCTCAAGGACAGCACGGGCTCTTATGACGCAGGCTTGGCTTTCCTCGCGACGGCGGCGCTGTTGGGGGCCTGCTTCGTCTATTTCGCCAGCCGGTTCATGCGCCGCAAGGCCTTGCTCGGAGCCTCTCTTGCATCCCTGGACAACTACGGCCCTGTGACCCGGTAGTTCCGGCGCCCCTTCAACAATTCTTCCCGAGGCATTTGAATGATCCACTTCGACCACGTCTGCATGGCAGCGCCCAACGTCTACGAATCCACCTTCCGGCTCAGCAACGAGACCGGTCTCGGCAATTACGACGGCGGGTTCTTTCCGCTCTACGGACTGGGTCACCGCGTGGTGCCGCTCGCGCCCGACATCTATATCGAGGTCGAAAGCGTGATCGACCGCAGACCCCTGGAGCGCGGCGAGCCATTGACCGTCTTCATGGAGCGCCAGACGCGCGAAGGCGATCGCTTCGTCGGCTGGTGCCTGCGCTCGGACACGCTAGAGGAATTGGAGGCCTTTGCAGCCCATCACGGCACGACGGTCGATCCCAATACCACCGGGCGTGAAGCCGGCCGGCAGATGATGAACGGCTCGCGCGGCTTCGCCCTGCAGGCACCGAGCGCGACCGCGGCCTGGCCGATCGGCAAGCCCAACCTCTACTTCAAGCCTGACGGCGGCACCCACGCTGCGAGCCTGCCGGTACTGCCGGGGTCGGGCGAAGTCCGTGGACAAGGGCTGGCGTGGATCGAGATCGGCGGAACGCACTCCGACTTCAAGGGCTGGCTCGGCGACGTTGCATCGCCTTCGGACTTCCCGTTCGAGATCCGTTACAACGGCGGCGCTGCCGGCCTTTACGCGCTTGGCGTGGACACCAATGAAGGTCTGAAGGAGATCCGTCGTCCCCCGGTCAAACTGGAGGCACGGTGAGAACTCTTCTTGAGCCGCGTCTGCTCAACGCCGGACGCCCATGGGTTCAGTCGTGGATTGCAGTCACGACTCGTTCCTGAAGAAATTCCAGCAGCACCCGAACTCTTCGTGAGTGGCGACGGTTGGGCAGATACGCGGCGTAAACGCAAACAGTCTGGTCCTGCGGATTCACCGAAAACCCCTCGAACAGCCGCCTCAGTCGTCCCGCACGAACATCATCGTGCACCAGCCATTGCGGCAACAGGGCGATGCCGAGGCCGCTGAGCACGGATTCCCGCAGTACGTCCGAATTGTTGACGGCCAGCCGGCCGTTGACCTCGACATGCGTGACCTTGTCCGGGAGGCCAAAGGACCAACGCTGCGGACCCGCTTGATAGGCAAAACGCAGGCATTCGTGGTGACTCAGCTCCTCGGGCAAGGACGGGACGCCCCGGCGCTCCAGATACGCATGGCTGGCGACCACATACCGATGGTGTTCCGCGAGCTGTTTCACGATCAGGTGGGGCTGGTTCGCGGGCGTACCGATTCGCACAGCCACATCGATGCGGTCGGCCGCCAGGTCCACGTAGGCGTCGGACAACACAAGTTCGAGCGACACGCGCGGATGGGCTTCGAGGAACCCGGCAACATGCGGGCCAAGGCACAGGCGACCGAAGGTCACTGGCATGGAGACGCGCAGCGGACCCACTGCCTCGGCGCCGGTGTCCGCAATGCTTCCGTCGGCTTCATCCAGATCGGACAGCACACGCGTCACTTGCTCGAGGTACGCCGCACCTGCGTCGGTGAGCGTGACCTGACGTGTGGTGCGGGTCAGCAAAGCACTGCCCAACGATTCCTCCAGCGCGTCCATCAGGCGGGTCACAGAGGAAGTGGCGACGCCCATGCGACGGGCGGCCTTCGAGAAGCCGCCCGTTTCGGCGACGTCGATGAACGCTCGGAGAGCAAGAACTTTGTCCACACCGTCCCTGGTTGCACGTGGCGCAACGCTGGATTGCAGCGTCGCGGTATTCACTTGTTGAACGCAAAGCCTAATCTTCCAGCATCTTCAAAGCAAGGAGTTGCCATGACCCCGATCGAGATCCAATTGACGTACGACTTCATCTGCCCGTGGTGCTGGATTGGTCACGAGAATCTGAAGGCTGCGCTCAAGGAGGCCGACTTGATGACTCCGGCGACCATCAAATACGTACCGTATGAACTGAACCCGACCATGCCCAAGGCCGGGGTCGACCGGAAGGCGTATCGGAGCGCCAAATTCGGTAGCTGGGCGCGCTCTCAGTCGATGGATGCGGACGTGACTCTCGCGGGCAAGCGAGCTGGCGCGGAGTTCAACTATGACCGCGTGGCGATCACTCCCAACACACGACTCGCTCATCGGTTGATGTTTTTTGCCCAAGGCAAAGGCGACACCGGCAAGGCGGAGTCGCTTCTCGAAGGCATCTTCGCCGCGTACTTCACCGAAGGACAGGACATCGGGACCGTGGAAGTCCTGGTGACACTGGCCGGTCGCGCCGGCTTTGACGCCGAAGAGGTGCGAAGCTTCCTGGCCTCGACCACTGGCGAGCGTGAAGTGGTCGAAGCCGAGCTGCAGGGCGAGGCGGCTGGCGTCCGCTCGGTTCCGACGATTCGCATCGGCGATGTGCCTGTCAGTGGTGCCCAACCGCCATCGGTGTGGGTTCGAGTGCTTCGAAGCGCGTCTGACAGCAAGGCGGCCGAAGCAGCGGTCTAAGCTCTCGGATCGCTCAGACAATAGAGGGCAAGAGCTCAATGGCTCCATTCAACGTCGCTTACGCGCGCGCGCTGGACGCGAACCGGCTATCGCTTGGCCTGATGACGCCGCTTGCGCGCCATCCAGGCACGATGCCGGACCTGGAAATCGAGCGAGTTGCGGCCGAGCGTGCCGACCGCCATGGGTTCGCCGCATTGTGGGCACGCGACGTCCCGCTCATGGTGCCGCAAGGCACCGACCTCGAGTCGGCGGCCCTGGATGACCCGTTCGTCTGGCTATCGACCCTGGCGGCAGCGACCAGGCAGGTGGCTTTGGGAACGGCCGCAGCGGTCCTTCCGTTGCGACATCCATTGCACTTGGCAAAGTCAGCGCTATCGCTGGACCGCCTTTCGGGCGGCCGCTTCATCCTTGGCGTGGGCTCTGGTGACCGCGAGGCCGAGTTTGCGGCCTTTGGTCAGGATGCGGCCCTGCGCGGGGACGCATTTCGCGCGGGTTGGTCGCTCTTGAGAGCTGCGCTCTCGCCGGAAGCCAGTGAACGCAAGGTACTCCTGGAGGCTACGGGCGGCTATGACCTGGCCACAGTTCCGACGAGCCGCATTCCGATGCTGGTCGTGGGCTCGGCTCGGCAGACTCTGCAGTGGATTGCCGCCAACGCCGAGGGCTGGGCGTCCTACCACCGGGACGAAGTACGGCAGCAGGGGCGTATCGGGCTCTGGCGATCGGCGGTCTCTGAGCGTGCGGCCGGCCAGCACAAGCCCTTCGTCCAATCTCTTCACCTCGACCTGGTCGAAAAAGCGGACGCGCCTGCAGTGCGCATCGAGCTAGGCATCCGGTCCGGCCGTCATGCGCTTGAGGCATACCTTGTCCGCATGGACGCGATGGGCGTAGGCCATGTGTTGCTGCATCTGGCGAGAGGCCCGCGGCCGGTTCTGGACATCGTCGACGAACTTGGCCTGGACGTTCTGACTTCCTTCCATGCAACGCCGCCGACCTTGAAAGTTGCGACCGCGCGGGCTTGAGCGCAGGGTGGCGCGGTGTACTCAGCGGTCAATCTTGCGTTCATCGCAACGCCGAATTGCAATCAATTCATATTCTGAATTTCTATCGCAAAGCCCAAACTTCAGTTCACAAACCAACTGGAGTTCGTCATGTCAAACCAGGCAACCCTGCATTACGTCTACGACCCCTTCTGTGGGTGGTGCTATGGCGTCGCGCCGCTTCTTGCTGCCGCGTCCGAACTGGAAAGACTGAAGATCGTTCCTCACGGCGGAGGCATGTTGGCCCTCGACAACGCGAAGATGATGTCCGCAGACTGGCGCCATTTCGTCCGCCCGCACGAGACACGCATCACCGCACTGAGCGGCCAAGAGTTTGGTGACGCCTACAAGGCCGGCACGCAGTTCAACTACGACGTGGTGCTTGACTCGGCGCCTCCGACCGCAGCCATGCTCGCTGCCGAAGAACTCGCCGGCGTGGGGCTCAGGATGCTGAAACGCCTGCAGACGGCCTACTACGTCGAAGGCCGCCCCATCGCGGACCGCGCTGAACTGACGCGCCTTGCCGTGGAACTCGGCCTCGACGAAGAACGCTTCTCGGCCGCCTTTGATCAGGGCACTTCCAGGCTGCCCGAGCATTTCGAAAACACGCGTGAGCTGTTGTGGCGCGCGGGTGGGCGCGGCTTCCCGACTTTGGCGCTTGAACAGGACGGGGAGCTTCAGATGCTTCACCTCGGTCAGTTCCTCGGCAAGCCCGCGCAATTCCGCGAAGCTCTCGAGGGTCGCCTGGCTCACGCCTCAACCCACGCTTGATCGCGCCAGGCGCAGTCTGGAGAGATTCATGACCACCCACACCACGAACAACAAGCCTCGCGCACTCATCATCGGCGGCTCCCTCGGCGGACTCTTTGCGGCCACGACGCTGAGAGCCATTGGCTGGGAGGTCGACGTCTTCGAACGATCCCCGAACGAACTCGACAGCCGCGGCGGCGGTGTCGTGCTGCAGGGCGATGTACTGTCTGCGTTCCATTTCGCAGGGGTCCAGACCCTGGGCGCGCTAGGCGTCAGGTCGGGCGACCGCATCTACCTGGACCGCGACGATCGCGTCGTCCAACGCAGTTACATGCCGCAGAGCCAGACGTCCTGGAACATGCTCTACGGCACGATGAAACAGCACCTGCCTGCGGAGATATTTCATCCGGGTGAGCGATTCGTTCGTTTCGAGCAGCATGGCGACCGCATCACCGCCTGCTTCGCCAGCGGCCGCGTCGAAACCGGCGACCTGCTCGTCGGCGCCGATGGCGCGCGCTCCGCGGTGCGCGAGCAAGTCATCCCTGGTCTCGTTCCCGACTACGCTGGCTATGTCGCATGGCGCGGTCTGGTCCCTGAAGAGGAACTTCCTGCAAGTGCCGCGGATGTGCTTGCGGGCACCTTTGCATTTCAACAAGGCCCTGGCCACCTGATGCTCGAATACCTGGTCCCGGGTGAAGGCCAATCGATCCAGGAAGGTCATCGGCGCTGGAACTGGGTGTGGTACCAGAAGGTGGAGCACGGCGATGAACTCTCGGCATTGATGAGCGACCGCTTCGGAGTCCACCACGCGTTCTCGATGCCGCCGGGTGCGCCCAAGGATGAAGACCTTGCGCTTCTGATGCAAACGTCGAGGGACTTGCTTGCGCCGACCTTTCAGACTCTGCTTGAGGCCACGAAGGAGCCCTTCGTCCAGGCCATCCTGGACCTGCAGGTGCCGCGGATGGTGTTCGGTCGTGCCGTCCTGCTTGGGGACGCCGCATTCGTGCCCCGGCCCCATACCGCCGGCAGCACTGCCAAGGCTGCGGCCAATGCCCTGGCTTTGGCCAAGGCGCTGCAACCCCTGGGCTCCGACATCGACGAGGCGCTGTCGGATTGGCAGACGGGGCAGCTGCGCGAAGGCATCGGAATGACCGAATGGGGCATGAACATCGGCGATCGAATCATGGGAATCCCGCGCAGCCACGTGATGCTGAAGGCTGCCTAGACCGCGCAGTAGCGCTCCTGGATCGCTTCATCGGCCAGCATGGCTTGCGCGCTGCCGCTGTAGACGATTTCGCCCTGGTCGAGGATGTAGGCGCGGTCTGCAATCCTGAGGGCCAGACCGACGTTCTGTTCGATGAGAAGAATGGTCACGCCGCTGCGCTTGAGCGCGGCGAAATACTCGAACATCTCATCGACCAGCACCGGCATGATGCCTTCGGAAGGCTCATCGAGCAGCACCATCTTCGGCTTGGACGCCACAGCGCGCGCAATGGCCAGCATCTGTTGCTCCCCGCCCGACATCGTAATGGCCATCTGGTCAAGGCGTTCCTTCAGCCGTGGGAAGGTCTGCGCGATCTCCTCGATGACATCCGCCTCATGCCGGCGCAGCGGCGAGGCGAGGAGACCCAGGCGGATGTTCTCTCGCACCGTGAGGCCGGGAACGATACGGCGCTCCTCGGGAACGTAAGCCAGACCTATGGCAAACCGGGCATGCGCCGGTTGGCCGAGCAGCTCGATGCCTTCGAACTTCACCGACCCCTTCGCTCTTGGAATGAGCCCGGCGACGCTCTTGACGGTCGTGGTCTTGCCGGCACCGTTGCGACCGATCAGGCAGACAAGCTCACCCTTGTGAACCTTCAGGCTGACACCCTGAAGAATGTGACTGGTGCCGTACCACGCGTTCAGATCGTTGACTTCAAGCATTCCGCGCTCCCTCAGTGGTTGCCTTGGCCGAGATAGACACGCTTGACCAGGTCGTTGGCGCGAATGTCGTCCGGGGTGCCTTCAGCGATGAGCTCGCCATGGTGCAGGACGACGATGCGCTCGCTGATGCCCATCACCATCTTCATCTTGTGCTCGACCAGAACGACGGTGCGCTCTTCGACGAGCTTGCGAATGAGCGCCATCATGACCTTGGTCTCTTCGGGACTCATGCCTGCCGTGGGCTCATCCATCAAGAGGAGTCTGGGCTGGCCGGCGAGTGCGACTCCGATTTCGAGCGCACGCTGCTGGCCATGTGCCAATTCCCGCGCGAGGTGGTTGGACCGCTCGGAGAGCCCGACCGTCTTCAACACCGTCTCGGCTTGTTCGCTCAAGCCATGGAGCGCCGAGCGCCGGCGCCAAAGGCCGTAGCGCGACACATGCGCCTGGAGCGCGATGCGCACGTTTTCGAGCGCCGTGAAGTTCGGAAACAGGTTCGTGATCTGGAAGGACTTGGCAATGCCGGTGTGCGCAAACTCATGCGGGCGCATCCCGGTGATGTCCTCGCCCATGAAAACGATCTGACCGTCACTGGGTGCGAAGGCGCCCGAGAGCATGTTGAAGAAGGTGCTCTTCCCCGCGCCGTTGGGACCGATGATGGACGTCAGGATTCCCGGGCGAATCTTCACGCTCACGTCGTTGAGCGCCTTGAAGCCGGCGAAGCGCTTGCTGACGTTTCGCGTCTCGATGATGGCATCAGCGTTCATGGGAGACCTTCTGAAGGAACGTGCCCCAGACCCCCTTCGGGAAGAACAGGACGAAGAAGACGAAGACGCCGCCGACGAGGAGCTGCCAGTGCTCGGTCCAGTTGGATGCAAGGTCCTGGATCAGCAGAAAGAGCGCCGCGCCGACGAAGGGGCCGAAGTAGGTGCCCATGCCCCCCAGGAGGCACAGCATGACCACCATGCCCGAGGTGGCGTAGTCCAGCGTCTCGATGGGAACGCTGGAGAGATGGATGGCATTGAGCGATCCGGCCAGGGCGCAGAAGCCTGCGGAGAGGACGAACGACAGCAGCTTCGTTCGCTCGATGTCGAATCCACAGGCCCGCGCCCGTGCCTCATTCTCACGGACCGCCTCGATGGCGCCACCGAATGGGGAGGCCAGAATGCGGGAGAGAAGCCACATCGCGACGGCCACGAATGCAAAGACGAAGTAGTACTTCTGCAGCGGGTTCAGGAGGTCGAGCTTCAACCCCAGAATGCTCACTTCCGAGACGTTGACGCCGCGCAGGCCGTTCTCTCCACCGGAGGCAGGCAACTGGTACACGAGAAAGTAGACGCATTGAGAAAGTGCGAGGGTCACCATCGCGAAGTAGATGCCGCGTGTCCGGATGGCCAGCAGGCCCATCACCAGCGCGACCAGGCATCCAGCCGCAACGGCAGCCGGCACCGCCGCCCACCATGGCACGTTGTGCTGGGCGATGAGAATGCCGGCGGTGTAAGCACCGACGCCGAGGAATGCGGCGTGACCGAATGACAGCAGCCCGGTATAGCCGAACAGCAAGTTGAAGCCAACGGCGAAGAGGCCATAGATGAGTATGTTGATGGCCAGCGACTGATAGGGCATCAGCCAGGGAAAGATGGCAAAGAAGAGGACAGTTGCCAGGACGCGATGCTTCGCAACTGTTCTCAAGACATCCTGCCAAGTGCGCGACGGTTTCTTCGTGGCGGGGGGCGTGATGGCACTCATGGTCGGTTCCTTCATGACATCAGTCCGGCGCGACCGAAGAGACCCTGTGGACGAACGAGAAGCACGGCAGCCATGATGACGAACATGGAGACCTTTGCCGCTTCCGGGAAGAAAAGCACAGCCATGCTTTCGACCACGCCAATCAGCAGGCCGGCGACGACAGCGCCCATCAGCGAACCCATACCGCCTACGACGGTGACCACGAATGCAACGGTCAGCACCGAGGTTCCCATTTCGGGTGACACCCCTTGCATGGGTGCCGCGAGTACGCCGGCGAGGGCGGCGATGCCGGTTCCGACGCCGAAGACGATGAGCCAGACGCGGGAGACGTCCACCCCGAGCACGCGGACGATCACCGGGTCCCGCGCGCCGGCTCTGACGACCAGGCCGAATGGCGTGCGCTCGATCACGAGCCACAGGGCCAGGAGCAGTGCGCCGACGACGCCGATGACGAACAAGCGGTAGGTCGGGAAGTCGGCGAACCCGAGGTTCGTCGCACCCTGCAGAACTTCGGGGGTGTCGAAGGGCAGGCCGGCTTTGCCCCAGACGATGCGCACGCCTTCGACCAGCATGTAGGCGAGGCCGAAAGTCAGAAGCAGGGGGTAGTCGATCCCGCGGCCGTACAGCGGTCGGATGAGCCAGCGTTCAGCCAGCATGCCGATGGCACCGACCACGATGGGTGCAATGAGCAGGGCCAGCCAGAAGCTGCCGGTCTTCTCCGCGGCCACCAAGCCGATGTAGGCCCCCAGCATGAAGAAGGCCCCATGCGCGAAGTTCACGACGGTGAGCATGCCGAAGATGAGAGAGAGGCCGACAGCCAGCAGGACATAGACAGCGCCCAGGGCCAGTCCGGTGAAGAGCTGCAGCGCGAGGAGGTCGAACGTGATTTCCATGGATGTGCCCTCGACGTGTCTCAGGCTGCGTGCGCGAGCGTCGGATAGTCGGTGTAGCCCTCGGCCGATCCGCCGTACCAGCCGATGCTTCTGGGTTCGTTGTACGGTCCGCCCAGGCGGATGCGTGCGGGCAAGTCGGGGTTGGCCAGGAAGGGGCGCCCGAACGCTACGACGTCCAGTGCGCCCGTGGCGATGAGGTCGCGTGCCGCGTCCGGCGTGATGCCGCCGTTCCCGATGAGGACGCCGCGAAAGCGCGGCCGCACGACGTCCAGGATCTTCGGCATGTCCGGTTGACCGGCCCATGCGTTGGTGTCCGCGAGATGCAGGTAGGCGATGCCGTATTCGTCGAGCATGGCCGCCACGGCGGCGTAGGTTTCGGCTGGATGGGGGTCGCGCGTGCTGTTGTAGGCGGCGAAAGGAGAGATGCGTACACCCACGCGCGCCGCGCCCACCTCGTCGATGGCGGCTTCCACGACCTCGCGCAGGAAGCGCAGGCGGTTTTCCAAGCTGCCACCGTAGCCGTCGGTGCGCCGATTGGTCGTTGGCGACAGGAACTGGTGTGGCAGGTAGCCGTTGGCGGCGTGAATCTCCACGCCGTCGAAACCGGCCTTGAGCGCGTTGGCCGCGCCGCGTCGATACTGCTCGACGGCGTCTTCGACCTCGGCCGTTGTCATGGCGCGCGAGGGCGTGGCGGCAATCCGCACGTACCGGCCCCGAGCCAGTTCGCCCCAGACCTGGAGCGCGTCGAGGTCGTCGTTGACGCCCGAGGGCGACAGCGGTGCCGCACCGTCCAGCAGCCCGTCGGCGCCGACGCGGCCGCAATGCCACAGCTGGAGGAAGATGTGGCCGTCGCGGGCATGGACCTCCTGGGTGACGAGCTTCCATCCTTCCACCTGGGCGTCGCTATAGATGCCTGGCGCCTTTTCGAAGGCGCAGCTCATCGGCGTCACGTTGGTGGCCTCGGTGATGATGAGGCCCGCGGACGCGCGTTGGCCGTAGTAGGTGGCGTTGTCCCGGCCAGGGACGTCGCCTGCGGTCGCGCGGGAGCGCGTCAACGGCGCCATGGCGATGCGATTGCCGAGTGTCCGTCCGTGCAGCGCGATGGGGTCGAAAAGGCTGGGCATGGTTTGCTCCGGTCGATGGGAAGGGAGAGGAAAGGGGGATTCGGCCTCAGCCCTTGAAGCCGAGTTCCTGGCAGGAGCGCAGGAGCTTTTCATCCGCCGGCTCGACGTGCAGGACCTTGAATACTTCCGTCGGGTCGCGCGTCTCCTTGCTGTTCGACTCGATGACCAGGACCGACTGCACCGACTGGTGATCGCAGCTGCGGTAGTACTGGGGGCCCTTGTACGTGTCGTACTTCAGGGCCGCCAGGGCGGCACCGACCTTGTCGCTGTCCGTCGTCCCTGCGGACTTGACGGCCATCAGGAGTGACTTCACCGCCGAATAGGCCATCGCGCCATAGTCCGAGGGGTATTTGTTCTCGTTGGCGGCCTTGAATGCGGTATTGAAGGCCTTGGCTGTCGGTGTCTTGCTTTCGATTTCCCAGAAGTACTGGGTGCCGCCGACGACGCCCTCATAGGTCGATGCGCCCCCGGCCACACGCGCGGTGTAGGTCAGGATGGGCGTCACGAACTTCATGCCCTTCTTCATGCCGAACTCGCCGGCCTGCTTGATGGAGATGCGGTTGTCGTTGCCGAAATTGTTGAAGACGAGCACGTCCGCCTTCATCGCCTGCAGGCGCGGCAAGAAGGTCGAATAGTCTTGCGCGCCCAGAGGATGCTTGACCTCGCCCACGACCTCGGCACCGAGCTCCTTGGCGACGCGCGTGAAGCCGCGCGTCATCTCCTGGCCGTAGGCATAGTCGGCCGTCAGGAAGGCCACCCTCATGCCCTTCCTGAACACGTAGCGACCGACCGCCTGGGTCGTCATGTGCGGATTCAGTGCCTCGTGGAAGGTGTACGGGCCGGCATCGCTCGCCTCGTTGATGGCATCGGATTGGCTGACGGACACGTAGATGATCTTGCGCTGCTTGGTCACGTTGTTGATCGACAGCTGAGTCGCCGCGGAGAGTCCGCCGACGATGAAGTTGGCGTTGTCCTTCTCGAGCAACTCCAACGTGCGGGTAGCGGCCTCGCCGGGATTGAGCTTGTCGTCGCGCACGAGGAGCTCTGCCTTGCGGCCATTGAGTCCGCCAGTCTCATTGAACTCCTTGACCGCCAGTTCGGCGTTGCGGACCTGGTCCTTGGCCTCGGCGCCGTACGGACCGGTGAGAGGCACCGGCAGCCCGATCTTGATGGTCTGTGCCTGAACGGCGCCAAGGACCAAGCCCAGGCCAGCCGTGACGAGGGCCCGACCGGCCAGCCGGCGAGGGGATGAATGTTGTCTCATGGGGTGGTTCTCCTGTTGGCCCGAGGCGGGTTCGGAAGTACATTGCTTGTTGAGCGTCTGATAACTTTGGCGGAATCAGAGTAAATTGTCAATCGATAAATAAGATAGGGGAAACCCGAGCGCCGATGAAGCAACCGAAGTCACTCCTGGCGACGCAAGCCGCCGAACCGCGCACACCTGCCGGCCCCGCCCCGCGTCGGCGGCTCGCGCCCGAAGATCGGGAGCACCAGATCGTTCAGGCCGCCATCTCGTTTTTTTCCAGGCACGGCTTTGACGCCAGCACACGGGACCTGGCCAAGGAGCTGAACGTCACGCAGCCACTGCTCTACCGGTACTTCCCGACCAAGGAGGCCCTCGTCGACCGGGTCTACGAAGAGGTCTTTGTGCGTCGGTGGAACCCGGAGTGGGAGGAGTGGCTCGCTGATCGCGGGGTGCCGCTGACCGAGCGGCTGAAGCGCTATCTGAAGGACTACGCGCGCTTCGTCCTGCGCAGCGAGTGGGTGCGGATCTTCATCTATGCCGGCCTCAGCCGAGGGGGCATCAATCAGAAGTACCTGGCGCGCCTGCGGGAGCGTCACTTCCTCGTCATCGCGCGGGAGCTGCGCCACGAATTCGACATCCCCGATCCTCGGGATGCCGACGAAGAGGACGAGGAGGTCGAACTCGTCTGGGCGATGCACTCGAGCGTCTTCTACATCGGGGTGCGCAAATGGGTCTACGACCTTCCCGCGCCCAAGCGCCTGGAGCGGCTTATCGACATGCGCGTCGATGCCTTCCTGTCCGGCGTTCCCCAGGTTCTTCGCGCAGAGCGAATCTGACGGTCGCGAGCCGCCTGTGAAAAGCAGGCGTCGCGTCTCTTTACATTTCCGGTCGAGCAGAATCGCTTGCGGCCTGCCGCTGCTTCCACTATTATTTATCTTTCGATCAGTTAATGTTCTTTTTGGAGCAGACTATGCCGATAAACAAGCTGGCCCACTATTCGGTGCGAACGACCGATATGGACGCATCCAGGCGCTTCTACGTCGAAGTGATGGGCTTCCGCGAGGGCTTCCGGCCCCCGTTCCAGTTCCCGGGGCTGTGGCTCTACAGGGGAGGCGATGAGTCCGAATACGGCGTCGTGCACATCATCGGCATCGATGCCCATGATCGGGCGGGGTTGACTGCGTACCTCGGCGACAAGGCGGAAGATTCGTTGCAGGGCAGCGCGGCGGTCGACCATCTTGCTTTCTTGGCGACGGACCTGCTGGACATGCACCGTCGCCTTCATGCCGCAGGTCTTCAGTTTCGCGAGCGCACCGTACCCAGCCTGGGGCTGCACCAACTGTTCGTCGAGGACCCGTCTGGCGTCACCATCGAGCTCAACTACCCCGCCGCGGAGGGGATCGCCGCAGCAGAGCGCGCAAGTGCCACTGTGAACTGAGCCGGCGAGAAGAAGGAGAAGGCAATGACACAAGCAAAGACCGTGATGATCGTAGGCGGCTCCCTGGGGGGACTCCTCGCCGCCAACATCTTGCATCGGGCCGGTTGGGACGTTCACGTGTATGAGCGTGTCGCCGAGGAACTGGAGGGGCGTGGAGCAGGGATCGTCACCCATCCGGAGCTCATGGTGGCACTGGCACAGGCGGGGGTGGTCGTTGATGACTCCATTGGTATTTCCGTCAGCGAACGCGTCACGCTGGCTCGCGATGGTTCAGTGCTCGGCTCGCGATCCATGCCGCAAATCCTCACGGCGTGGGGTCGGCTGTATCACGTGCTTCGAGCCGCATTCCCTGACGAGCGCTATCACAATGGAAAGCAACTGGCATCGTTTTCTCAGGATGAGAAGCAGGTCGTCGCCACCTTTGAGGATGGCTCGGAAGCCCGAGCCTCCCTGATGATCGCTGCCGACGGCGTGCGCTCGTCCGTGCGACAAGCATTGCTGCCGCAAGTCAAGACTCTGTATGCGGGTTACATCGCATGGCGCGGCCTGGTCGACGAGTCGGTCCTGTCGTCTCGGACATTGAAGGAATTGTTTCCCTACTTCGCCTTCGGATTGCCGCCGCGCGAGCAGATGATCGCCTACCCGGTCGCGGGCAAGAACAATTCAGTCACGCCGGGCTCGAGGCGTTTCAACTTCGTCTGGTACCGGCCGGCTGACGAAGGCACGACCTTGAAAGACATGGTGACGGACGACACCGGCAAGGTGTGGCTCGATGGCATTCCGCCGCCGCTCATTCGAGCCAGCGTCCTGGAGCAGGCGCGTCAAGCCGCGCGGGATGTGCTGGCCCCCCAGTTCGCTGAGGTTGTCGAGAAGACAGAGGCGCTCTTTTTCCAGCCGATCTTCGATTTGGAGAGCTCTCAGTTGGCGTTCGGTCGGATCGCGCTGCTTGGTGACTCGGCGTTCGTTGCACGGCCTCACTGCGGGATGGGCGTGACGAAGGCTGCGGGTGACGCCGTGGCCTTGCTCGATGCCTTGAAGCGCCATGACGACGTCCGAACCGCCCTCGAGGCCTACGAACGGCCGCGTCTTGAGTTCGGCGGGTTCATCGTGGAGCATGCGCGTGCACTCGGCGCCTACATGCAGGCACAGTTGCGAACGGAGCACGAGCGACAGATGGCCGAAGCCTACCGGACGCCTGAAGCCATCATGCGGGAGACGGCGGTTGCCCCCGGCGCTCATTGAGCGACGCAGAAGTAGCGCGTGGTCGCTGCGCGAATCTGCAAACCGCATGACAAATCGTCAATACGTCGAGCTTTGCACGCTGCACGATGGACATCGCGATCCATCAACCACCAGCAGGACCGAAAGGAAACCAGGACATGAGCTTCATCACCACCAAAGACGGCACGCAGATCTACTACAAGGACTGGGGCAAGGGCCAGCCGATCGTCTTCTCGCACGGTTGGCCGCTCAGCGCGGACGATTGGGACGGCCAGATGCTGTACTTCCTGCAGCATGGCTACCGTGTCATCGCGCATGACCGTCGCGGCCATGGCCGCTCCAGCCAGACGGCCACCGGCCATGACATGGACCACTACGCCGACGACCTTGCGGCGCTGACCGAAACGCTGAACCTGCAGGACGCCATTCACGTCGGCCACTCGACCGGCGGCGGAGAGGTCGCTCGGTACATCGGCCGCCACGGCAGCAAGCGAGTGGCGAAAGCCGTGCTGATCAGCGCCGTGCCGCCGCTGATGGTGAAGACGCCGGGCAATCCGGGCGGTCTCCCGATCGATGTGTTCGACGGCATTCGCGCGGCGGTCGCATCCAACCGGCCGCAGTTCTACAAGGACCTGACGCTGCCTTTCTACGGCTTCAACCGTCCAGGCGCGAAGATCTCGGAGGGCATCCGTGAACACTGGTGGCTGCAGGGCATGATGGGCTCCATCCAGGCCCACTACGAGGGCGTCAAGGCTTTCTCGGAGACCGACTTCACCGATGACCTGAAGAAGATCGATGTGCCGACCCTGGTCATGCACGGCGATGACGATCAGATCGTGCCCATTGCCGATTCAGGTTTGATGAGCGCCAAGATCGTCAAGAATGCCCAATTGAAGGTCTATCCCGGCTATTCGCACGGGATGTGCGCGACGAACCCCGAACAGATCAATCCCGATCTGCTTGCCTTCTTCAAGGCGTAGGGGGCGAGAACGAAACTCCATGCGCCTGCTCGGTGCCACCTTCGTCTGCGTCGACGCCGACGAGGTGGTGCATTCGATGCTGGCCGTCATGGCCACAGGCGTCGATGTGCGGAAGCTAGCCGCCAGCGTTCCGATTCATCCGACCCTCAGCGAGTTGATTCCGACCCTGCTGCAGCAGTTGAAGCCGCTGTAGGAGAAGGTCGGCAGATCGTGTGCTGCCGACCTCCCCTGGTTACCATCGCCGCATCGCATTTCACCAGACCATGGCAACTCATCATCGCTCCGACTGCGGGTTCGGCCAGCGCCTGGCGCGGCAGTACGGTGTCGACGCCGTCCCGTCGCTCGTTACCACATCGCGCTGCGGCACCGAGCTCGGTGTCGCGCGAATGCACCATGAACTCCCGCATCTCTTCGTGCTGGCACCATTGCCGGCCGAAGACGCGTTCCTGCTGAGCGTCGAGATCACTTCGGGAGGCAGTCGGCGCATCGTCAGGGGCGGTGCTTCCCTCCAGTTGGGCTTGCAGCAAGAGGGAGCGTTCCACATCGCCGATCTGTCGGAGTGCGCCTCCGCCTACGTCTGCAGCCCGTTTCACTCCATGCTGTTTCACATGCCCCGGGCGACCATCGATTCGTTCGCCGAGGAGATGGAGGTGCCGCGCGTCGACATGCTGCGTTGCGATGCCGGCACCGTGGATCCGGTGATTGCAAATCTGGCAAGGGCCATGCTGCCTGCGTTGATGTCCCCAGAGGAATCCAGCACGCTGTTCATCGACCATGTGGCCCTCGCATTGAAGGCCCACGTCATTCATGTCTACGGCGGCGTGCGGCGTGCCGCGCCCCTGCGTTCAAGGGGGCTGGCACCCTGGCAGGAGCGCCGTGCGAAGGCGTTCCTGATGGAGCACCTCGCCGGCGATGTGTCGCTGACCGATCTTGCGCGCGAGTGTGCGCTTTCGCGCAGTCATTTCAGCAAGGCTTTCAAGCAGACCACAGGCCAGGCGCCGCACGCCTGGCTGGTGAGCCAGCGCGTGGATTCGGCGCAGCGCCTGCTCGGCGAGCGCGATCTCTCGATCGCGCAGATCGCCGCGGCCTGCGGCTTTGCCGATCAGAGCCACTTGACGCGTGTGTTCGTGGCGCGCACGGGCACATCGCCGGCCCGCTGGCGTCGCAGCCGGACCTGATCCGGGCACGGCGCCGCGGGATCACGGCATCCAGACCGAGCGCGGCAGCAGTGCAGGGACGAGCGGCCTGTTCAGCTGCTTCGCCCACCATTGAAGGGCCCGGCCGTCGGCGCCCGTCTTCCAGGCCAGCCAGAAGGCTTCGGGCGGACGAGGCTCCTCGGTGGGAAGTTCCACCAGCGTGCCGCGCGCCAGCTCGCCCTGGATGCAGGCTCTGGGCAGGAATCCGTGCCCCAGGCCCGCCGCCTGGCAGGCGATCTTCGCCGCCATCGACGGCACCGTGATGCGTTGCTGGCCTGCGAGCAGGCCGATGGTGCGGTCCGACAGCGTGCGGGCGCTGTCGCCGACCACGATGGCGTTGTGCCCCAGCAGGTCGCCGCGTTGAAGCGGGCGATCCAGCCGGGTCAGCGGATGCGTCGGTGCCACGCAGAACACGAATTCGAGACTGCCCACGGTGACCGCCTGGTAGCCGCCGCCGGCCGGCCCTTCGCCCGCGGCGATGACGACATCGGCGCGCCCCTCGCGCAACGCCTCCCAGCTTCCCGTCAGTGCCTCGCAGCCGATGCGCAGCCGCGTCCCGCAACGCAGCGCTTCGAAGGCTCGGACGTCGTCGATGAGCGCCTGCGTCGGGATCAGCGAATCGTGCACGAGCCGCAGCTCCGACTCGAAGCCCGTGGCGATCTGCCGCATGCGGGATTCCAGGTCGCTCGCGGCGTCGAGCAGCCAGCGCCCTTCCTTGAGCATCTCCTCGCCCGCGGCGGTGAGAGACACGCGCGGTCCGTTGCGCTCGAACAGCAGCATGCCGAGCTGCTCCTCCAGCTTGCCCACGGCGTACGAGATGGTGGAGGGCACCTTGTGCAGGTGGGTGGCGGCGGCGGTGAAGGAGCCATGGCGCGCGATGGCGTCCACGACCTCGATGGCTTCCAGGCTGAGTTTGAGCACCTGCGGGTCCTTGCAGCTGAATGATCGAAAAAATCGATTGTAAGTAGCGAAAAGTTTCGCCAGCAGGCCTCATCGGACAAGAGAAGATCCGGCCCTGCCTTGGAAATTCTCTTCGAGGTCCATTGTGAATTCAATCGAATTCATTAAATAAATGAGGAATGAATCATGTTGGAAGTTCGCAGCGCCAACGACCGGGGAATCGCAGACTTCGGCTGGCTGAAGTCGCGCCATACCTTCTCTTTCGGTCACTACCACGATCCAGCACAAGAAGGCTTTTCGGACCTGCTGGTGATCAATGACGACCGCGTGCATGCAGGTCGCGGCTTCGACACGCACCCGCACCGCGACATGGAGATTTTCTCGTACGTGCTCGACGGCGCGCTCGAGCACAAGGACTCGATGGGCACGGGTTCGATCATCCGTCCCGGGGACGTGCAGATGATGAGCGCCGGCACCGGCGTGCGGCACAGCGAGTTCAATTCGTCGTCCTCGGACCCGTTGCATTTCCTGCAGATCTGGATCCTGCCGAATGCCAAGGGTGTTGCGCCGCGGTATCAGCAAGTGCACTTCGCGCCGGCAGAAAAGCGCGGACGGCTGCGCCTGATCATTTCGCCCGATGGCACCGATCGCTCGCTCGCCGTGCATCAGGATGTGCGCGTCTACGCGGGCCTGTTCGATGGTCAAGAAGCCGCCTCGCTGGCGCTCGGCCCCGACCGCTATGCCTACGTTCACGTGGCGCGCGGCAGCGTCGAGGTCAATGGCAAACGCCTGTCCGAGGGCGACGGCGCACGCGTGCGCGACGAGCAGCGGCTTGACCTGGCGCACGGCGACGGCGCCGAGCTGCTGGTATTCGACCTGCGGCCGAATGAACTGCCCTCGTTCTGAAGGCATCCGCAGCCTTCCGAAACGCCGAATATCCAAAAGATCCTCACTAATCGACAAGACATGAATCCGTGCCGAAACGAGGATTCACATCGAACGTCACCCCTCTGTTTCCCTTCGCAACCAGGAGTCCTCCCATGACCATCAAAGCCACCCCGACCCCCGGCGCCCTGCTTCTCACGCCCAAGGACCACACCCTGATCATGATCGACTTCCAGTCGCAGATGGCCTTTGCGACGCATTCGATCGACGCCGTCAACCTGCGCAACAACGCGGCTCTGGTCGCGCACGCGGCTGCCGGTTTCGGGGCCTCCACCATCCTGACGACGGTGGCCGAGAAGAGCTTCTCGGGCCCGATGTTCGACGAGATCAAGGCGGCCTTCCCCGAGCAGAAGATGCTGGACCGCACCTCCATGAACACTTGGGAAGACGCTGCCGTGATCCAGGAAGTCAACCGGATCGGCAAGAGCCGCCTGGTGATGTGCGGCCTGTGGACCGGCGTGTGCATCGTCGGCCCGGCGCTGTCGGCACTGGACCAGGGCTTCGAGGTCTACGTGATCTCCGACGCCTGCGGTGACGTCTCGCCCGAGGCGCACGATCGCGCCATGGACCGCATGGTGCAAGCCGGTGCACGGCCGATGACCTCGGTGCAGTACCTGCTCGAGCTGCAGCGCGACTGGGCCCGCACCGAAACCTACGAAATGACGACGGGTATCGCCAGGAAGTTCGCCGGTGCGTATGGCCTGGGCATCACCTACGCCAAGACCATGTTCGGCGCTCACGAAGGCTGAGCGGGGCATGCGATGAAGCCGTACGTCGTATCACTCGCGCTCGGCGTGCTGGTCGGTGTCATCTACGCGCTCTTCAGCGTGCGTTCGCCGGCGCCGCCGATCATCGCGCTCGTCGGCTTGCTGGGCATCCTCGCTGGCGAACAGTTGCCGCCGCTGGCCAAGCGGCTGTTCGATCGAGGCCCGGCGGCCACCTCGTGGTTGCACGAGCAGGTGAAGCCGCACATGTTCGGCGAACTGCCGCAGTGCGCGAAACCGAAGCTCGCCGCGTCCGAGCCGGACCGCGCCGGGGTACACGACGCATGACCGCCGACTTCGATCTTCGGCGCCGCCGGCACTTTCTCGGCGCGCTGGGCGCCGCTCTCGCTGCGCCCAGCCTCGCGCAGCAACGCTCTTCAAGGACACCCGACGTGGTCGATTCCCAAGCCCCGGAACTCATCTTGCATCATGGCCGCTTCACGACGTTGGACCGCGCCCATCCGATCGCCAGCGCGGTCGCCATCAAGGACGGCCGCTTCATCCATGTGGGTCGCGACGAGGACATCCTGCCCCTGGCCGGAGGCCACACTCGGGTCATCAACCTGCTGGGAAAGCCGGCGCTGCCCGGTCTCATCGACAACCACCTGCACATCATCCGCGGCGGGCTCAACTACAACCTCGAGCTGCGCTGGGACGGCGTGCGGAGCCTCGCCGATGCGATGGACATGCTCAAGCGCCAGGTGGCCGTCACGCCGGCCCCCCAGTGGGTGCGCGTGGTGGGCGGCTTCACCGAACACCAGTTCGCGGAAAAGCGCCTGCCGACCATCGCCGAGCTGAACGCCGTGGCGCCCGACACGCCGGTGTTTCTGCTGCACTTGTACGACCGCGCGCTGCTCAACGGCGCCGCCCTGCGCGCCGTGGGCTACACGAAGGACACGCCCGCACCACCCGGCGGCGAAATCACCCGCGACTCCAATGGCAACCCCACCGGCCTGCTGCTGGCCAAGCCCAACGCGGCGATCCTCTATGCCACCCTCGCCAAGGGGCCGAAGCTGCCGGTCGAGTACCAGCTCAACTCCACGCGACACTTCATGCGCGAGCTCAACCGCCTGGGCGTGACGGGCGCTATCGACGCTGGCGGCGGCTTCCAGAACTACCCCGAGGACTATCAGGTCATCCAGCGGCTCGCCGATGCCGGCCAGCTCACCATCCGCCTGGCCTACAACCTGTTCACCCAGAAGGCCAAGCAGGAGAAGCAGGACTTCCTGAACTGGACGGCGAGCTCGAAGTACAAGCAGGGCGACGACTACTTCCGTCACAACGGCGCGGGCGAGATGCTGGTGTTCTCGGCCGCCGACTTCGAGGACTTCCGCCAGCCGCGCCCCGACATGGCGCCGGAGATGGAGGGCGAGCTGGAGGAAGTGGTGCGCATCCTGGCTCAGAACCGCTGGCCCTGGCGCATGCATGCCACCTACGACGAGACCATCATCCGCGCGCTCGATGTCTTCGAGAAGGTGAACGAAGACATCCCGCTGGCGGGCCTGAACTGGTTCTTCGATCATGCCGAGACCATCTCGGAGAAGTCGATCGACCGCATCGCCGGGCTGGGCGGCGGCGTGGCGGTGCAGCACCGCATGGCCTACCAGGGCGAGTACTTCGTCGAACGCTACGGGGCCGCGGCGGCCGAGGCGACGCCGCCGGTCAAGCGGATGCTGGAGAAGGGCGTGAAGGTCTCCGCGGGCACCGATGGGACCCGCGTGGCCTCCTACAACCCGTGGGTATCGCTGTCGTGGCTGGTCACCGGCATGACCGTGGGCGGCCTGCAGATCACGCCGCAGCGCAATTTGCTCGACCGCGAGGCAGCGCTGCGCATGTGGACCGAGAAGGTCACCTGGTTCTCCAACGAGGAGGGCAGAAAGGGGCAGATCGCGGTAGGCCAGTTCGCCGACCTGATCGTGCCGGACCGCGACTTCTTCGCGTGCCCCGAATCGGACATCGCGGACACCACCTCCTTGCTCACCCTGGTCGGTGGCAAGGTGGTCTATGGGGCCGGCCCCTTCGCGTCGCAGGACGACAGCGTGCCGCCGCCGGCCATGCCCGATTGGTCGCCGGTTCGCACATTCGGCGGCTACGCCGGTTGGGGCGACAAGGACGGACGGCCGCTGCAAACGACACTGCGCCGCATGGCGGCGGACTGCGCCTGCGCGAACAACTGCAACGTGCACGGCCACCAGCACGCCACGGCCTGGAGCAGCAAGCTGCCCATTGCCGACCTCAAGAGCTTCTGGGGCGCGCTCGGTTGCGCGTGCTGGGCGGTCTGATGCGCTGGCAACCCGGACCGGCCTTGCGCTGGATCACCTTGCTGCTGCTGTGCGCCGCCTATCTGCAGGGCGGCTTCAACAAGGCGGTGGACTTCGGATCGGCGATCGCCGAGATGAACCACTTCGGCCTGTCGCCGGCCGCACCATGGGCCATGGCGGTCATCGTGCTGGAACTGGGTGCCTCGGCGCTCATCCTTGCGGGCTACTACCGTTGGCTGGGTGCGCTGGCGCTGGCCGGCTTCACGTTGCTCGCCACTTTCGTTGCATTGCGCTTCTGGGAGATGCCGCAACCCGGGCGATTCGCGGCGGCCAACTCGTTCTTCGAGCACCTCGGCCTGGTCGGCGGATTTCTGCTGGTCGCCTGGCATGACCTGCAGGAGCGCGCGCGTGGCTGAGTCCGCTCGAGGCGGCTTCGCGCCGCTGCGCCAGCCCGTGTTCGCCGTGCTGTGGGCGGCCACGGTGCTGGGAAACATCGGCAGCTTCATGCGCGATGTGGCGAGTTCGTGGCTGGTGACGGACCTGTCCGCCAGTCCGACCGCCGTCGCGCTGATCCAGACGGCGGCGACGCTGCCGGTCTTCCTGCTCGCCATCCCGGCCGGGGTGCTCTCCGACGTCCTCGACCGCCGGCGATTCCTGATCGCTGTGCAACTCCTTCTGGCCAGCGTCAGCTGCACGCTGCTGGTGCTGTCGCGCACAGGCGCGCTGACCGTCGAGTACCTGATTGCGCTGACCTTTGCCGGTGGCATCGGCGCAGCGCTGATGGGGCCGACCTGGCAGTCGATCGTGCCGGAGCTCGTGCCGCGCGCCGACCTGAAGAATGCGGTGGCGCTGAATTCGCTCGGCATCAACATCGCGCGCTCGATCGGCCCGGCGGCGGGCGGGCTGGTTCTGGCGAGCTTCGGCGCTGCGGTCACCTACGGAGCCGATGTGCTGAGCTATGCGTTCGTGATCGCTGCGCTGCTGTGGTGGAAGCGCCCCGCAGTGGCCGACACCGGCCTGTCGGAAAACTTTCTCGGCGCCTTCCGCGCCGGACTTCGCTACACACGCGCCAGCAAGGAACTGCATGTGGTGCTGCTGCGCGCGGCCGTGTTCTTCCTGTTCGCCAGTTCGGTCTGGGCCTTGCTGCCGCTGGTGGCGCGCCAGATGCTCGGCGGCACGGCCGGCTTCTACGGCGTCCTGCTGGGCGCCGTGGGCGCGGGCGCCATTGCCGGCGCCCTGGTCATGCCGCGCCTGCGCCAACGCCTCGACGCGGACGGAATGGTCCTGCTGGCTTCCGTGCTCGTTGCCGCCGTCATGGCCAGTCTGGTGTTCGCACCGCCGAAGTGGCTGGCCGTGCTGTTGCTGATGCTGCTGGGCCTGGGCTGGATCGTCGCGCTGACCACGCTCAACGGCGTGGCGCAGGCCATCCTGCCGAACTGGGTGCGCGGGCGGGGGCTGGCGGTCTATCTGACCGTCTTCAACGGTGCCATGGCAGCCGGGAGCCTGGGCTGGGGCTTGATCGCGCAGCAGATCGGCGTGCCGGCCACGCTGGTGGCGGGTGCCGTCGGGCTGCTGGTCGTTGGCGTTGCCTTTCACAGGATCCGCCTGCCTGCGGGCGAGTCCGATCTGCAGGCGTCGAACCACTGGCCCGAACCGCTGCTCGCCGAGCCCGTCGCGCACGACCGCGGGCCGGTGATGATCCAGGTCGAGTACCGCATCCGCAAGGACGATCGTCCTGCGTTCCTGGGGGCGATGAAGCGCCTGTCCCTGGAGCGCCGCCGCGACGGTGCCTACGCCTGGGGCCTCCACGAGCACACGGCGGACCCTGAGCGGGTCATGGAGTGGTTCCTCGTCGAATCGTGGGCGGAACATCTGCGTCAGCACCACCGCGTGTCCAACGCCGATGCAGACCTGCAAGGCGAAGCGATTCGCTTCCACATCGGGCCCGAAAGGCCTGCGGTGCACCACTTTCTCGCCCTCTAGCCCCGTCCACTCCTGAAGGAAAAACCATGGCCGATTCGAAGACCCTCAAGAAACGACGCCTCGCGCCGCTCCACACCCCGAACGATCTGACCGCGGACGCGATACGCGATGTCTCTGCGGGGCTGAATGTCCTGCTGGCGGACACTCTCGCGCTCTACTTCAAGACGAAGAACTTCCACTGGCACATGTCGGGCCCGTCGTTTCGCGACTATCACCTGTTGCTGGACGAGCAGGCCGACCAGATATTCGCCACGGTCGATCCCATCGCCGAACGCGTCCGCAAACTTGGCGGGACCACGCTGCGTTCGACGGGCCATGCCTCGCGACTGCAACGTCTCTCGGACAACGACGCGGACTTTGTGACGCCGATCGGAATGCTGGCCGAGCTGCGCGAAGACAATCAGCGCCTCGCCGGCTTCATGCGTGCGACGCACTCGCTGTGCGATGAGCATGGCGACGTCGCCACCGCGAGCGTCCTGGAAAACTGGATCGACGAAGCCGAGCGCCGCACCTGGTTTCTCTTCGAATCCGTGCGACAGGACTGACGACCGGACCGGTCAAGCGACCAACGCATCTGCAAATCTCTCGCGATGATTCTTCCTGCTTCATTTTCCGAGGGTGCCTTCGGCGATCGCCTGGGACGGTATTTCGAGTTGCCGTCAGCGCCTGCGCTTGTCATGCGGCCTTCATTGAACGTGCCGTTTGCGGTGACACGCATCACCTGCACGTCCGATCAGCTCGGCATGAAGCTGGAGATTCCAGCGCAGGACGCCTTCGTCGTGACGCTGCACCTCGTCGGGATGCGCCACCATGAACTCTGGGTGCGCGGCCGGCCCGCGGTGGTTCGCAGCTACTCGCGCGGTGCCATCAGCATCGTCGATTTGCGCGACGAGGTGGCCAGCTACCTGGGCAGCCCGCTGGATGTGCTCCAGTTCTACGTTCCGCATGCGCTGATCGGCGCGGTGGCGGACGCCTCTGGCGTCGACCGCGTCGGCGAGCTTTCGTGCCTGCCGGGTTTGATCGATCCGGTGATGGGGCATCTGGGCGCGGCGATCCTTCCCTTGATCGGCAACCCGCGATTCGCCAGTTCGACCATGCTCAGGCACCTGGCCCTGGCAATCTGCGCCCACCTGGTCCGTCGGTTCGGCAAGAATACCGAGGCCGGCGTGCCGACGACTGGCGCCTCACCCTGTTCACCCCATCGGCTTGCCCCCGACCATGTGACGTTGCCGCAGGCGGCCTGGCGCCGGCGGCATCTGCACTGAAGAACCATGACCAACTCTTCTTCCATTTCGGTTCGCGACAATCCCTCGAAGCATCGTTTCGAGGCCGAGTCTCAGGGCGAAGTCGCGGTGGCGATCTACGCGTTGACGGGCGAGGTCATCACTTTCATCCACACCATCGTTCCGGATGCCTTGCGAGGCCACGGCGTCGCGACGCAACTGGTGCTGGCGGGGCTGGCCTCCGCGCGCGAACGCGGCCTTCGGGTCATTCCGAAGTGCCCCGTCTTCGCTGCCTACATGCGAGGACATCCCGAGACGCACGACCTGCTGGCCGATGAAGGCCGGACGCTTCTCGGCATCTGAAAGGCGGCGTTCATGGTCACCGAGGATCGTCACCCCGAATTGCGGACCGCGACACTGGACGAAATCGTCGGGCGCGAACCACCACGGCCGGACACCGTCACCGCCGTCATCCAGCAGACCGTCAAGCCGGAGGCCATTGCGCAATACGAGCAATGGCTGAGGAAAGTGATGCCGATCGCCGCCCGATTTCCCGGGCATCGCGGTGTCAACGTCATCCATCCGGCAGCAGGGACCCTGCAATACACGATCACCATTCGTTTCGATTCGCTGGCGCATGCGCAAGACTGGTTCGCGTCCGACGCCCGCCGGCAACTGATCGATGAGGCTGCCGCATTCCTCGACGCCGACGAACGGGTGGAAACGCGCAGTGGCCTGGAATTCTGGTTCAGGCCGCCGGCGGGGCAGAAGCCAGCCAAGCGCTACAAGCAATTCCTGCTGACGCTGTCGGTGATCTACCCCTTGACCATGCTGGTCCCGGCCATGTTGAGCCGGCTGTTCGATCTTGTGCGCCCGACGTCGAACTACTTCGGCGAGCACTTCATCGCATCGGCGGTGATCGTTGCCCTGATGGTGTACGTCATCATGCCGAGATACACGCGGCTGATGGCGCGCTGGCTTTACAAGTAGTGCGCCTGGCCCTTCAGCGGGCAACGACGGCCGGTCCTGCCGACTCGCCCTCACGCGTGCTGTGTTGAAGAACGACGGCGCACGCGGCCAACACGGGTGGAATCACGAAGCACCAGACATCCAGCCACATGTAGGTGAGCGCGGCAGCTGCGCAGCCTGCTGCGAACACGGCGACGCTGGCCGACATTCGCAGAAGCCGGGCGCGTGCGGGGTCGGCGTCTTGCGATGGCAGCCCTCGCAGCATGTCGGCGAGGTCGATCATGATCTGGGTGGTTGTGCCGGTCATCAGGGTGGTCGGTGGGGCGCTCGCCAGATGAATCCGGTGTGCGGCGTTCTGGATGGCCATTGCCGACACCAGCGCCATCCCCGTGAGCATCGCGAGCCCGCTGTCGCCGTCGCTGAAAGGACCGAAACGCACGGCGATGGCAGCGCCTGCGGCGAGCAGCAGTGTCTTGAAGACCAGCATCGTTCGCAAGACCGGCAGGCCGAAGTCGGGCAGTCTGTAGCTCAGCGCTCGCGTCAGGATGACCACGGCGCAGAACACCGGCAGGGCCAGGAGCTTGGTCAGCGCACCCGAAGTGCCGTGCACCAGCGCCGCGCCAATGGTGACGAAGTTCCCTGTGACATGGGCGGTGAACAGGCCCTGGAGCGCCAGAAATCCGGCGGTGTCCACAAAGCCCCCGTTGAGGCTCATGAGCAAAGGAAGAGACGGTTTTATGGGAGCGCCTTCGTGTGATGGGGCGCGCTTTTGCGCGCAGGGCTTCATGATGCGCCTTGGGCGTTTTCGGTCTTGTCGGGTTGTCAGCCTCCTTGCACATTCGGACGCTGCCATGGCCCGATGTTCAACCCGGGCGACTCTTGTTCAAGACAAACGAGCCGGGGCGGTCCAATATCGCCCCCAGATTTTCGACTCGAGAGTTCGCCCATGCCAACAGAAAGCAGGCCGCCCACGCTGACCACGGCCGGCGGTGCGCCGGTCGCGGACAGCCAGCACTCGATCACCGCCGGTCCTCGCGGACCGATCCTGATCCAGGACTACCAAATGGTCGAAAAACTGGCCTATCTGGCGCGCGAGCGCATCCCGGAGAGGGTGCTCCATGCAAAGGGCGCCGCCGCCTTCGGCACGCTGCACATCACGGGCGATCTTTCGCGCCACACCAGGGCCCGGGTTCTTCAGCCCGGCCAGCGCACGCCGGTGCTCGTCCGCTTCTCCGGGCTGACCGGCGAGCGAGGCTCCGCCGACGCGGAGCGCGACGTGCGCGGCTTCGCTCTCAAGGCCTATACGGAAGAGGGAAACTGGGATTTGATCGGCAGCAATCTGCCTGTGGCTTGCATTCGCGACCCGCAGAAGTTTCCTGATCTGGTTCGGGCCTTGAAGCGCCATCCGGTCAGCCACTTGAGATCACCGACGGCGATCTGGGACTTCTGGTCGCTTTCGCCCGAAAGCATGCACCAGATCGTCATGCTGTTCTCCGATCGCGGCCTGCCGTGGAGCTTTCGCCACATGCACGGCTATGGCGTGCACGCCTTCGGCCTCATCAATGCGTCCAACGAACGGGTGTGGGTCAAATTCCACTTCAAGACGCAGCAGGGCATCCGCCATCTGACGGACCCCGAGGCCCGCGAGGTGATCGCCAACGATCGGGAAAGCGCGCAACGCGATCTGTTCGAAGCGATCGAGCGCGCTGAGCATCCGCGCTGGTCACTGAAGGTGCAAGTGATGACCGAAGAGCAAGCGGCCGGGATGCCGTTCAACCCGTTCGACGCGACGAAAGTCTGGTCGCAACAGGAATTTCCGCTCATGGAACTCGGCACGCTGGAACTCGATGCCAACCCGGACAACTACTTCGCGCAAGTGGAGCAAGCGGCATTCAACCCGGCCAACATCGTGCCCGGGATCTGTTTCTCGCCCGACAAGATGCTGCAGGGGCGGCTGCTCGCCTACGCGGATGCGCAGCGCTACCGGATCGGCACGCACCACGGGGCGCTGCCCGTGAATCATCCCAGGGTCCCCGTGCACACCTATCACGCAGATGGCGCGATGCGTCTGGACGTTCCGGCCCGGACCGACGCCTACTATGAACCTAATTCATTTGGCGGGCCGCGTCCCGACCGCCAGCACGCGGAGCCGGCGCTGCCGCTGAGCGGGGACGCGAAGCGATTCGACGATCGTCAGGGACTCGGCGACTATGCGCAGGCGGCCGCCATGTACCGGGGCATGGACCATGGCCAGCGGCAGCGGCTGTTCGAGAACATCGCAGCGGCAATGACCCCTGTGCCCGAAGCCATTCAGCGGCGCCAGATCGCACACTTCCGGCTCGTCGACGACTCGTTGGGACAGGGCGTCGCGGCGCAACTTGGGATCTGACTGCACGGCCGGGTAAGCCTGGCGACAGGCAGGGCATTCAAAGTCGCCGAATTCGACGATGGTCACCGTGGCCGAGCTCGGTCCGAGGATGTGCTCGGTGGCTGGATCGGGCGTGTGAGAAGCGGATTCGGGTGTGGCAACGCGCTCATTGAAGCCTCTTGCAAGGAGATTTGACGGCGACGAAAAACATCGCCGGCTGCGACGATACCCAACTCCATGAGGGCGTTATGTACGGTTTGTGCTGCATTTGGAACCCTTGTCGACCGCATCGGCGCGCACGATGCTTGCGTCATCACATTCGTTCAACAAACCGCACAAGACTCCTATCCGCCGTTCGGCGTCGAGCAGCCAATCGGGTGTTCAGTATCTTCAACTCCTGTTCCGCGAATTCATCTGCATCGAAAGCAGATGCTTCCAGCCAATGAATGCCCCTCCATCCTTGCTCGATCTTTCGGCGGCTCCGAAGGACACGCTGGGTTGCGTGTCCAACCAGCTTCAAAGAGATCAGGAGCTCTCGGTGGGCGGCATCAAGGTCTATCGCAAGACGACCGACGGTAGCCAGCTTCACTACGTGGAAACGCCGGCCACCGGACGCGGCGTCCTCGTCGGGATTTCGCTGCGCGATGGCCACCGGAGACGAATTCTTCACGAGCACCATGCTTCAAGCCATGACTTCGACTCGGGTTCCATCTACATCCGTGATTTCACCGATCGCTATCGCGCCGATCTGAAGAGTTCCTTCGACTTTGTGCTGCTCGAGGTTTCGCATACCGCGATCGAGCGCGCGATCGAGGAAAGGAGCGGCGTCCGCGTCAGCGGGCTCGCACCCGTCACGGGCGTCAAGGACGAAGTGCTCGCCAACCTCGCCCGGGCGTTGACGCCGGCGCTGGACCGGCCTGCCGAAGCGAGCATGTTGTTCGTCGAACAGATGAGCATCGCCATGGAGACCTACCTGCTCGAAAAGTACGGTGGCGCCCCTACGGCAGACCCCAGGAGGAAGCGGCTTCTTTCTCGTTCACAAGAGGCGCGGGCGAAGGAAATGCTGCGCAGCAAGATCGACGCCAGCATGTCGATCGCCGAGATTGCGGGCGCATGCGATCTTTCGCGCAGCTATTTCATCCATGCTTTTCGCGAGACCACAGGCCAGACGCCGCATCAGTGGTTGATCGCCCAACGGCTGGAGCGTGCACGCACGCTCCTGATGGAATTTGAGCGCCCGCTCGCCGACGTCGCCGCGGCGTGCGGCTTTGCTGATCAAAGTCACTTCACGCGCGTCTTTACCCAGTCCACTGGCACGCCGCCTGGCAATTGGCGCCGCAGGATGCAAGTCGGCAGCTGAGCCTCGGGGCTCGTTGCGCCACACAAATGGAGAAACCAGCGTCGCATTGTTCAAGCCCAAAGTGGACCGGGAATCTAAGCTCGTTGCCAGTAAACGCGACGAGGCGTGGCACCACGCGTCGTCCCCCACGGAGCTTGCACCGACATGAGAATTCTCCCTCGCCATCGACGCCTAGCCTGGATGGCTGCGGGCGGCCTGGCCATGGCGGCCGTGGTCGCCTGGGTCTTCACGCTTCGATCCGCGATAGCGCCGATAGAGCGTCCGGCGAATGCGGTATTTCCCGAGGTGCAGATATTGCTTGGGGCCTCGCTCGCTGCGGTTGGGGACTGCGTCGTGTGTCACACGGCCGAGCGTGGAAAACCCTTCGCCGGCGGAAGGGCGCTCGCTACGCCATTCGGCACGCTCTATGCCACCAACATCACGCCCGATGTGGGCACCGGCATCGGAAGCTGGTCGGTCGAGGCCTTTCAACGCGCCATGCGCGAGGGAGTGAGGCGCGACGGCGAACATCTGTATCCGGCATTGCCCTACGAGCACTTCACGAAGACGCGCACCGCCGACCTGGAGGCCCTTTACGCATTTCTCATGACGCGTGAGGCCGTCGCTTCGCGCCCGCCGCCGAACGAACTCATTCCGCCGCTTGGCTTCAGACCCTTGCTGGCTGGCTGGAAGCTCCTGTTTCTCCGTCGAGCACCTTTCGTGCCGGATACCTCGAAGAGCGCCGAATGGAACCGCGGCGGCTACCTGGTCCAGAGTCTCGGGCATTGCGGTGGCTGTCATACACCGCGCAATGCGCTCGGAGCGGAAGAAGCCGGCCTTGCGTTGACCGGCGGCAGCGCCGAGGGATGGCGCGCGCCGCCGCTGGATGGCAGCAACCCGTGGGCAGCGCGCTGGAATGTCGATTCTCTCTATCGCTACCTGCGCACTGGTGCGGATCCTCGGCATGGCATGGCGAACGGGCCGATGGGCCCGGTATCGCATGCGCTGGACAGCGCATCGGAAAACGACGTGAAAGCCATGGCGATCTACATCGATGCCGCGATGCATCCTGCGGGCGCCACGCCGCCTGGGGTGTCGCCTGCGGCCGAGGCACGGGCCGATCGCACGGCCTCCGCGGCGCGCGAACAGCCCCTCGGCGCCGTCCTCTTCGCGGGCGCTTGTGCAGGATGCCACGCCGAGGGGTCGCCCATGTCGAGGGAAGGGCGAGCGCCGCTGTCGCTCGTCACATCCGTCCATGCGGGCGATTCGCGCAACACGGTGATGGCCATCTTGCAGGGTCTGCGCACCCCCACCCCCGAACAGCGGCCCTTCATGCCCGGATTCTCCGATGCGCTGAGCGATGTGCAGGTCGCAGTGCTCGCGGCTTATGTGCGCGCCCGATTCACCGATCGACCGCCGTGGCAGGACCTGGAACGCAGCGTGGCGACGGCCCGCAAGGAAGGTGCATCGCCATGACACTCCAGCTTCAAGTCAACGGCACGCGCCGCGCGATCGAGAGCGATCCGTCGACGCCGCTGCTGTACGTGCTGCGCAACGACCTGGCGCTGAATGGCGCCAAGTATGGCTGCGGGCTCGGGCAGTGCGGCGCCTGCACGGTGCAGGTCGATGGCCGCGCCGTCTTCTCGTGCGTGACGCCCATCGCCGCGCTTGAGGGGCGAGCCATCCGCACCATCGAGGGGCTCGCCAAGGCGGGGCAGCCGGGCGTTCTGCAACAGGCATTCGAACTGGAGCAGGCGGCCCAATGCGGCTACTGCATCGCCGGCATGGTGATGCGTGCGCAGGCGCTGCTTGACAGGAACCCGCGGCCCAGCGACGACGAAATCCGTGCCCACATGCAGCCGAACCTGTGTCGCTGCGGGACGCACATGCGCATCTTGAGGGCGATTCGTCGCGCCGCCGAGATGCTGAGCGCCAGTGCTGCGACTGGAAAGGGGGCCCCGTG
This sequence comes from Variovorax sp. P1_G12, assembly GCF_056405555.1. NCBI lineage: Bacteria > Pseudomonadati > Pseudomonadota > Betaproteobacteria > Burkholderiales > Comamonadaceae > Variovorax > Variovorax sp. P1_G12. The sequence goes on from NZ_JBFUBW010000021.1 coordinate 65,128, forward strand.
AGTGCACCAGAGGACCTTCCGTTGCGGCGCCGCTCACTGCTCGCCGCTGGCGCTCTTGTCGTCGGTTTCTCCCTGATGCAAAGGGCGCGGTCGCAGCTCGCCGGCGGCGGCGAAGGCGGCGCCGCACCGGAGGTGATTGCGCCCGATCTGGCGGGCGATCTGAAGCGCATCCCGCTGCTCGACGCCTGGATCCGCATCGACTCGGAGGGATTGATCACTGTGTTCACGGGAAAGGCCGAGCTCGGGCAGGGCATTCGAACGGCGCTCATCCAGGTGGCCGCCGAGGAGCTGGACGTGATGCCCTCGCAGATCGCGCTGGTGACCGCCGACACCGCACGAACCCCGGACGAAGGACTGACCGCCGGCAGCCATTCGATGCAGGACAGCGGCACGGCGATCCAGAACGCCTCGGCGAACGTCCGCATGCTGCTGACGCGCGAAGCGGCCACGCAGTGGGGCGTTGCCGAGGCGTCCGTACAGACGACCGGCGACGGCCGGCTGCGGTCCGGCGACGGGCGTTCCGCGGGCTATGGGGAAGTCGCGGCGCGGTTGTCGATGCATGTGTCGGCGCTGGCGAATGTGCCGCTGCGCGACCCGGCCCGATTCCGGACGATGGGCAAGTCACTGCCACGCGTCGACATTCCCGCCAAGCTGAGCGGCGGCGGCGCCTACGTGCACGATATGCGGCTGCCCGGCATGCTGCATGCCCGTGTGGTGCGCGGGCCCAGTCACGGCACGCGTCTGATGCAGGTCGATGCGGCCGCCCTGGCTCGCCTTCCCGCCGATGCCAAGGTGGTGCGGAACGCTGGCTTCATGGCGGTCGTTGCCGAGAGCGAATGGAGCGCCGTCGTCGCGATGCGTCAGCTGCAGGCAGGCCGTTTCATGCGCACCGCGCCGCCGTTAGCGCTCGCGACGGTGACGCAGACTCTCAAAAGTCTGCCGTCGCGCGACATTGTCATCCTCGACACGAGCGACCGCACCGGGCCGGCGACACGCAGCATCAGGGCGAGCTATGTGCGGCCTTGGCTTCACCATGGCTCGATCGGCCCGTCCTGCGCGATGGCGTTGTTCGAGGACGGCGTCATGACTGTGTGGAGCCACAGCCAGGGGATTTTCGATGTCCGGCGCGTTGTGGCGGAGCTTCTCGATCTGCCGCTGGACAAGGTGCATGCGATTCACGCCGAGGGTTCCGGCTGTTATGGACAGAATGGCGCTGACGACGCCGCCGCCGACGCCGCCCTCGTCGCACGCGCAGTACCGGGCCGGCCGATCCGGCTCCAGTGGATGCGCGAACAGGAGCAGGGCTGGGAACCGCTGGGTCCCGGCATGCTCACGGAACTGGAAGCATCGCTCGATGCGGACAACCGCATCGTTGCATGGCGCCATGATGTCTGGAGCAACCCCCACAACAACCGCCCGGTGGGCGCGGGCGGCGTGACTGCGGGCCAGGAAGTGAGCCCGCCGTTCCCGGTGCCGGAAGGCAAGCCGATTCCGATGCCCGAAGGCGATGGCAGCCGGAATTCGAATCCGCTCTATGCGCTGCCCAACATGAAGGTCAACTACCACTTCATCAAGGACATGCCGCTTCGTGTGTCCGCGTTGCGCTCGCTGGGCGCGCACCTCAATGTGTTCTCGATCGAATGCATGTTCGACGAACTGGCCAAGGCGGCCGGCGTGGATCCGCTGGCGTTGCGGCTCGCCCACATGAGGGACGAGCGTGCGCGCACCGTGATGCAGACCGTCGCAGAGCGCTTCGGCTGGTCGAAGCGGCCGCGCGGCGGCGCATTGCGAGGCTGCGGCATGGCATTCGCCCGCTACAAGAACATCGGTGCGTACTGCGCCATCGCGATGGAGATCGAGGTCGAGCGGGAAACCGGCCGCATCGCGGTGCCGCGCGTGGTCGCGGCAGTGGACAGCGGGCAGGCCGTGAATCCCGATGGAATTCGCAACCAGATCGAGGGCGCGATCGTTCAATCGCTCAGCTGGACCACGGCCGAGCAAGCGACCTTCGACGCGACGCACAGGACCAGCTTCGACTGGAGCGCCTATCCTATCCACAGGTTCTCCGACGTGCCCCATTCGATCGAGGTGCACATCGTCGACCGGCCTGGACTGCCTTTCCTGGGCACGGCAGAAGCCGGTCAGGGACCTGCCGCCGCGGCGCTTGCGAACGCACTGGCGGATGCCACCGGCCAGCGCCTGCGCGAGATGCCGCTGAATCCGCAACGCGTCAGGCTCATGCTCGGCGCATCCCCTGGAAGCGCCTCATGAAGACGAATATTCCTGGCCATATGGCTCAACTGGCGCTCATCGCGGCCGGGACGGCAGTGCGCATCGTTTCCAGGAATCGCCGCAGCTTGGCCGGATAGAAGCGCGCGTGCGGATAGGTCAGATACACCGGGAGCGGCGACGCCTGCCAATCGGGCACGAGCTGAACCAGTCTGCCTTGCGCAAGGTCTTCGACAAACAGCCAACTGGAGCCAACGCAGACGCCCAGGCCCAGCAACGCGGCACTGCGCAACGCATAGAGGCTGTCGGTGCTCATGCGTGGCCTGATCGGCAGACGGAGAGCCTCGCCACTCGGAGCATGCGTCAGCAGGATGTCCGTCCGGTAGTACGTGCGAAGAGCGAGCCAGGGCAGCTCGGCCAGCATCGCGGCGTGGGTGGGCGTTGCCTTTCCTGCGATCACCGAAGGGGCCGCGACGGCAATGCGCGGCACCTCGGACAGCTTTTGCGCAACGACCGACGGATCGCTGACTTCACCGACATGAATCGCGCAATCGATGCCTTCCGCCACAAAGTCCGGCCGACGGTCGTGCAGCAGCCATTCCACCGACACCCCGGGATGGTTGCGCAGGTAATCGGCCAGCGGGCCGACCAGCAACTCCTGCCCGAACGCGTGCGGCGCCACGACGCGCAGGGTGCCTTCGGGCTCGTTTTCCACCCCACGCAGATCCGCATCGAAGGCCTGCCAGTTCGCAAGGATCTCCTTGGCGCGCTCGAAGCAGCGTTCGCCGTCCTCGGTGAGCTTCATGGCGTGCGTGGAGCGGCGCAGGAGCCGAAGGCCCAGGAAACGCTCGAGAACCTGGAGCCGGCGGCTCACGGTGGGCTGCGTCGCGCCCATCTGCGCCGCAGCCGCAGACAGGCTTCCCGCCTCCACGATATGCACGAAGGTCTGCAACAACTCCAGGCGATCGGCGTTGCCGGGCGTATTCGACAGGGGTCGTGCAGATGACATGGCGTTTTGGCTTTATGCGTGGAGCGTATATCCATTTTGCGCGTCACGCTACTTCCGCCGCAATGGCCTGAGGATCACACTTCGCGCTCGTTGTGATTTCTAGGGTTAACACCATGTCTCATATTCAATCCGCGTATTCGACCCAGGCGTCCGATGGCGCTTCGCCGAGCGTTCCGGCCGCACCGACCTTGAGGACGCCACTCATCCTGTTGCTGGCGGGTGGCGCCGGCCTGGCGGTGGCATCGCTCTACTACAGCCAGCCCATGCTTGGCGTTCTCGGGCCTGAAATCGGCGCTTCCGCCCGCTCGGTCGGGCTGGTTCCGACGCTGACGCAGCTCGGCTACGCCATGGGCATCTTGTTCCTGGCGCCCCTCGGCGATCGGTACGACCGGCGCCGCATCATCCTCGCCAAGGCTGCGGTCTTGTGCGCGGCGCTGTTGCTCGCCGCCGCCGCACCTTCGATTGCAACCCTCCTTGTCGCCAGTCTGGTCATCGGTCTGTCCGCCACCATGGCGCAAGACATCGTTCCTGCCGCTGCAACCCTCGCGCCCGAAACCCATCGGGGCAAGGTGGTGGGCACGGTGATGACGGGCTTGCTGCTCGGCATCTTGCTGTCGCGCGTTGTGAGCGGCTTCGTCGCGGAGCATTGGGGCTGGCGAGCCATGTTCATCGCCGCCGCCGCAAGCATCGCCCTCATCGGCGCCTTGGCATGGCGCAACCTGCCGCGCTTCAAGGCGACGACCCACCTGTCGTATGGCGCGCTGCTGGGGTCGCTCGCCAAGCTGTGGAAGCGACATGGGTCGCTGCGGCGCGCCACATGGTCGCAGGGGCTGCTCTCCGTTGGCTTCAGCGCCTTCTGGTCGACCCTGGCAGTCATGCTGCATGGCGAGCCCTTCCACCTCGGTGCGGCAGCGGCGGGGGCCTTCGGTCTTGCCGGCGCGGCCGGGGCGCTCATTGCACCGATTGCCGGTCGCCTGGCGGATCGCAGCGGTCCCGAACTCGTGGCGCGGCTCGGTGCGGGACTGGTCGTCGTCTCGTTCAGTGCCATGGCGCTCGCGCCGTTCATGAAGCCGAGTGCGCAGCTCTGGCTGCTGGTTGCCAGCGCCATCGGGTTCGATCTTGGCATCCAGGCCGCGCTGATTGCGCATCAGACCATCGTCTACAGCATCGATCCCGGCGCACGCAGCAGGCTCAATGCGGTGCTGTTCACGGGCATGTTCATCGGTATGGCCGCAGGTTCTGCCATCGGAGCGCTGCTACTCGCTCAATGGGGCTGGATGGCGGTCACGGCACTCTCTGCTGCTTCGGCGCTTGGTGCACTCGCGCTTCGCATCTGGCCGCGTGCCGCTTGAGCCGGACAGCTTGGGCCCGAGCCTCAAGGTGCTGCCCGAGCCGGCCAGGATCAGGCCGGCGCTGCGGGATTCCCGCTCCAGCGCGAAGCCGCCGGAATGCTCTCGCCCTTCATCACCAGCGTCAGGGCCCCAAGCTGCGCCCCGTCGTTCACCGTCGCGCCGTAGAGCACGATGCTGCGCGGCCCGATGCTCACCTGCTTGCCGATGTTCACTTGATGGATCTTCATGACCCGGTCCTCGAACAGGTGGGTCTGGGGACAGCATTGCGCGTTGAGTTCGCTGTAGTCGCCGATGTGGACGCAATCGAATTCGGTGAGGTCGGTGGTGTCCAGGTACACGCCGCGGCCGATGTGCGCGCCCAGCAGATTGAAGGCGATCGGCAGCCAGGGCGTGCCCCGCAGATAGTGCATGAAGTTGGGCACCGCGATGCCCTCGTACAGGTTCGTCGCTGCCTCGGAGAGCCAGACGAAGGGCGTCCACATCGGCACGGCGAGCGGGCGGTAGCGGCGCAGGAAGATCCACTTGAAGAGCGCCACGAACACGAAGGTCGAGAGGCCGAAGAGCAGGCCGTCGACGGTCAGGTCCCAGGCCACCGCGCCCCACTGCTCGGCGGCCGCCGAGGGCATCACCGCCAGCACGATGCTGTAGCCCGCGGCGATCACCATCGCGTGCGGAGCGACGATGCGGAAAGCCTCGACCACGGCACGCCCCAGCCGGCGCATCGGCGATGGATTGAAGGTCAGCGACGCGGGGTGGCCGGTCACGGTTTCTCGCGCCGGCAGCCGCACGGCGGGTGAGCCGACCCAGGTGTCTCCGCTGCGCAGCGCCGCCGGATCGGGCGCCCGCCCGAGCACGCCGATCAGCACGTTCTCGGGCAAGGTGGTGCCATCGGGAAGGTAGGCGCCGTTGCCGACGAAGCTGCGACGCGAAATGACGGTGGGCCGCATCGTCATCCAGCCGCCATCGATCTCTTCGTCGCCCAGGAGCACCGCATCGGCGATGAAGGTGTCGTCGCCGAGCGTGAGCATGTCGGGCACCACGCCGAGCGCGGTCGAAATCTCTGCGTTGCGGCCTACCTTGGCCCCCAGCAACCGGTACCACATGGGCGCGAACAGCGTGGCGTAGACGCCATGCAGCACTTGCAGGCTCGATTCCTGGATCTGGTTGACCAGCCATTTGCCGCAGTAGACATTGCTGTGCACGGGCCAGCTTCCGCTCTTGAGCCGCGGCAGCACGCTCCAGCGGATGCCCGCGGAGATCAGGGCCGTGAGCACGATCATCACCGCGCCCGCAGGCAGCGCCAGCACGAAATACTTGAACAGCTGCAGCACGGGGACGCTGGTTTCGAGCCAGGGGAACCGTTCGGTGTCGTCCAGCACATCGATCAGCATGAAGGTCGGGAAGACCGGCAGGAAGAACAGCGCCGCGACCAGCATGGCGCCGCAGAAGAAGAACAGGCCTTCGCCGGCGAGCCGGCGTTTGCTGACCGGCGGGCGCGGCCGCAGCGAGGCGGCGTCGAAGGCCCCCGTGTCGCGCGCCGGCGAGCCGCTCCAGATGCGCCCGGCCGGCACCGTCTCGCCGTCGCTGAGTGCAGACTGGCCGTCGAGATGGCCCCAGTTCCCGACCCGCGTGTTGCCTTCCAGTACGGCATAGGAACCGATATGGGCCTCGGCGCCGATCTCGATGGGACCGATGAGCAACTCGCCGCGCTGCACGCGCACGTTCTCGAAGTTGACCGCGTTGCCGATGCTGGCGCCGTCACCGACCGTCAGCAGATCGGGTGCGCGCAGCTTGATCGAACCGATGCTCGCGTTCCTGCCGATGCGCGCGCCCAGCGCGCGCAGCCACCAGGCGTGCAGCGAGGAGCCGCTGATGAAGTAGGTGGGCGCCGCATCGACCAGCCGGTCGGCCAGCCACCAGCGGAAGTAGGTGAAGCCCCACAGCGGATAGCGGCCAGGCGCCAGTCGGCCTGCGATCAGCCATTTGCCGGCGATCGCCAGCACGAACTCGAGCAGTGTCGCCGCCAGAAACACAACCATCGACATGGCGATCGCACGAAGGATCGAATCCCCTGCGCCGCCGGTGTAGAAGTGGTAGGTAAAGAACGGCGCCAGCCACTGCATCATGCGGATGGCCACCAGTGCCGGGATCGCCGCGGCCTGCGCGACCCCACAGCGCCAGCGGCGCCACGCCGATGGCGGTGTCCAATCGGGCACGGGCGTCGTCTCCCGGCCGCCGCAGGCATCCAACGCGGCGGCGATGCCGCCCACGGTGCGGCGCTGATAGATGTCGCGCACCGTGATCCGGGCGAAGCGGGGGTCGGCACGCAGCAAGGATGCGAGCCGCGCCGCCCACAGCGAATGGCCGCCGAGTTCGTCGAAGAAGTCCGAAGTGCGCCGGATCGCGAGGCCGGGAAAGAGTCCGGCCAGCGCCGCGAACAACGCGATTTCGGCTGGCGTCTGCGGTGTATCCGACCCTTCGGACGGACCCTTCGCCTCGGCCAGCGGCCTCGACTTGAGCGTCTTGCGATCGATCTTCCCGGAACTCAGGCGCGGCATGTGCGGCAGCACCTCGAAGCGGCCGGGCACCATGTAGGGCGGCAGCCGCGCACCGAGCGCCGGGCGCAGAGCAGACGCCGACACGCCGGTGGAACTCTCGGCCACCAGAAAGGCAATCAACTGGTCGACACCCTCGACCTGGCGCAGCACCACGGCCGCAGTGCCGACACCAGGCTGCTGCGCCAGCACGGCCTCGATCTCGCCGAGTTCGACTCGAAAGCCGCGGATCTTGATCTGGTCGTCGGTGCGCCCGAGGCATAGCACGCGCCCGTCCTCGTCGATGCGCGCCAGATCGCCGGTGCGGTAGAGCCGATCGTCGTGCGTGCCGCTCGACCAGGGGTTGCGCAGGAATTTCTCGGCCGTCAGGTCGGGGCGCCCGAGGTAGCCCGACGCGACGCCAGGGCCGGCAATACACAGTTCGCCGACCTCGCCGCGCGGCAGCAGCCTGAGGCCGTGCTCGACATCGGGCGCGATGACCAGCAGCGCATAGTTGGGCAACGGCCGGCCGATGGTCACGGTCTCGCCCGCGCGCAGCTCGGCCATGCTGGCCGACACGGTCGCCTCGGTCGGGCCATAGCTGTTGAAGACCCGCCGGCCGGCGGCCGCCCAGCGCGCAACCAGTGACTCGGGGCACATTTCGCCGCCGAGGTTGATCAGGCGCAGCCCCGGCACATCGCGATCGAAAAGGGCCAGCAGCGTCGGCACCGCGTGCAGCACGCTGATGCGCTGCTCGATCAGGGCCTTCGGCAACGCTTCGGGGTCGGATGCGATGGCCTTCGGCGCGATCCACAGCGTCGCACCGACCAGGTAGCTGAGCCAGATCTCCTCGAACGACATGTCGAAGGCGATCGAGAAGCCCTGGTAGACGCGGTCATCCTGGCGCACGCCGAGCACGGCGTTTTCGCTGCGCAGGAAGTGGCAGATGCTGCGCTGGGTGATCGCGATGCCCTTGGGCTTGCCGGTGGAGCCCGAGGTGTAGATCACGTAGGCGGGGTGGTCGGGCAGCGCACCTTGACGACGCTGCAGCGCGGGGCCGCGGGCGTCATCGGCCAGCATCGCCTCTGCGCTCCAGAGGGGACGGCCGACCGCCGCCAGTCGGGGCGCAAGCGCTGCGCAACTCACGAGGCCGGCGGCATCGGCGTCGTCCAGGCACACAGCGATGCGTTCGACCGGCGTATCGGCATCGAGCGGGAGCCAGGCGGCGCCGGTCTTGGCGATGGCCAGCTGCATGATCAGAAGTTCGATGCCTCGCGGCAGCCACAGGCCCACGATGCGGCCGGGACGAACGCCGGCTTCGATCAGCTTCGACGCGGCCCGATCCGCCGCTGCACCCAGTTCTCCGTAGCTCAGCGTCCGCTCGCCGAAGATCAGCGCGGTCTGGGCGGGGATTCGCTCGGCGGTGGCCTCGAACAGGTCGGCGAGGATCTCGGGCCGAAGCAGGTCGGCCCGGTCGGGGCCGTGAACGATGTCGGGGGTGTCGGAGGGGGCGGTGGGGAGAAGGGAATCAGGGTTTGTGCGAAACATCGTCAATCCTGGAGTGCCAGCGCGGCCATGTGGCGGCTGGCGATCCAACCCCCTATTGTCCTACAGGCGGGGATGGGGGCAGGCAGGTGGCGCATGGCGAACGATCTCGATCGTTCAATCGCGAAGCTGGGAAGCTGGGAAGAGGCCCGGGCTATGCTCGCCTTCGCATGCTTTCCTTTTGTTCGCTGCGGCGGCTCTTCGCCCCACTCGTCGCTTCCGCGCTGATCCTGCTGGCACCGCACGGTGCATCCGCCAGCTCGGCCTGCCTGGACGCGGCCGCCCGGCCTGCGCCGCCGGCCCGCGCATTGGCCTTGGCCGCCGCGGCGCAACGAGAGCACCAGGCCTTCGGTGGCCAGACCATGGACGCCGAGGGCCGGCTCACCGAATCCGGGCTTTCGGAAGCCGAGGACGTCCGCGGCACGCTCCTGGCCAAGGCGCCATGGCAGCGGGTGCTCGGCTACTGGCAGGCGGTCGATCCGCAGCGCCGCCGCTTGCCCTACCTCGTTCGATTCGGCGCCCTGCGACCAGCCGATCGGACGCTGCTGAAGCAGGCGCTGAACCAGGCCACGGACGCGCATCTGCAAGGCCTTGGCGTGGGACCCGACCAGGGCCTGGCGTCGCACGAGCTGCGCGCCGTCGGGACCGCGATCGACCGGGTCGCCGTGATCGACACGCCCTGGTCCGCCGCCTTCGTGAGCTGGCTCGCGCGCGAGGCCGGGCTCGGCGCGGAGGAGTTCCTGTTTTCCGAAGCGCATGCCGACTACGCAGGCGCCGCGTGGCAGGCGGGCGTCGACGAAGCGGCAGGCCGGGCCACGCCCTACGCGATGCGCGCCTGCGACATCACGCGCACGCCGCCGCGTGTCGGCGACCTGGTGTGTCAGGCCCGCGGTGCCGGCGCCGGCCTGGACACCTTCGACAAGATCGGCGAGGCATTGGCCGGCCGCCGAGCCTGGGGGGCCGCATTGCCGATGCACTGCGACGTGGTCGTGGCCGTGGACACCTCGGGCTTCGACGCCGTGGGCGGCAATGTGCTGCAGTCCGTCACCCTGCGCCGGCTGGCCTTCGCCCCCGGCACGACGCTGCTGGATCCGAGCTATCTGCCCGCGGGCTGCAGCGCCGAACAGGCCGGCTGCGTCGACCGCCACATGAGCCGCCAGCCCTGGTCGCTGCTGCTGCAGTGGCGTTGAGCCAGGGTGAAATTTTGATTCAATGCGCGAGCGCCGCATCGAGCGGCGAGGTGTCCTCGGCGACGCTGTTGCCCAGCACCTCCTCGACCACCGCGCGCGACAGCGTCGGCGCGAAGCACTCGATGAAGGCGTAGACGTAGGCGCGCAGGTAGTTGCCGCGGCGCACCGCCAGCTTGGTCAGGTTGATGCCGAACAGGTGACCGGCGTCGATCGCGCTCAACTGCGTGTCGCGTTCGGTCTCGAAGGCGATGCCGGCGACGATGCCGACGCCCATTCCGAGTTCGACATAGGTCTTGATCACGTCGGCGTCCATCGCCGTGATGGCGAAATCGGGCTTGATCGCACGCTGGGCGAAGGCCTCGTCGATGCGGGTGCGGCCGGTGAAGCCGCTGTCGTACGTGACCAGCGGAAAGCGCGCCAGCCCTTCGATCGTGAGCGGGCCGTCGAGCAGCGGATGCCCGGGCGGCGCGATCACCGAGTGGGTCCAGCGGTAGCAGGGCAGGGCGACCAGCTGCGGGTAGTCGCCCAGTGCCTCGGTGGCGATGCCGACATCGGCTTCGCCCTCGAGCAGCATCTGCGCCACCTGCTTGGGCGAGCCCTGGCGCAGGTGCAACTGCACGTTGGGGAACTTGCCGCGGAACTCCTGCACCGCGACCGGCAGCGCGTAGCGTGCCTGCGAGTGGGTGGCCGCGATCGACAGCGAGCCGCTCTCCTGTGCGAGGAATTCCTGCCCCGCCTGGCGCAGGTTGTGGCTTTCGAGCAGCACGCGCTCGATGATCGGCAGCAGGTGATCGCCGGGCGCGGTGAGTCCGGTCAGGCGCTTGCCGGCGCGGGCGAACAGGGCGAGGCCGAGCTCGTCCTCGAGTTCGCGGATCTGCCGGCTGACGCCGGGCTGCGAGGTGTGAAGCGCATGGGCCGCTTCGGTCAGATTGAAACCGCATCGCACGGCCTCGCGCACGGAGCGCAGCTGTTGGAAATTCATGGGGAGCCAAACGGAAAGCCGTGCCAAGCTGCACGAGGTGGCCGATTCTGCGGGCGTGCCTTCCCAGGCCGAACTACCGATTCGTTGCTTCCAAATGAGCGAAACATCTGTAGCCCATTCCGGTTGCAATGAAGATCTTCTTGTTACATTTACCCCCCCGACCAGGAGATCGCACTTGCATCCGCTTCTTGAATGTTCCAGAGACTCGCGCAGCGCTGCGCCACGCACCTGTCTGAGTACCGTCCTGGTGCTGTCATCGGGGTGGGCCCTCCCTGCGCATGCCTCGTTTCTCGAGGGCGAAGCGCTCGACACGATGGCCGACGTCATGTCCTATGTCGTCCTGGGGCTGGTGCCGGTCCTCGTGATCGCGCTGTTCTGGCTCGTGCACGTGATGCCCGAGAAGATCGCGGAGAAGAACCATCACCCGCAGAAGGCCGCGATCCATACGCTCTGCCTGCTGTCGCTCGTCTTCGGTGGGCTGCTGTGGCCGATCGCGTGGCTCTGGGCCTATACGCGGCCCATCGGCTACAAGATGGCCTTCGGCACCGAGAAGCACGAGGACTTCTACATCGAGCATGGCGAGCGGGCCCACCGCGACGAGCTCGAACACGAGCACGTGGATCACCTTCATGACGAACTCAATACGCTGGAGCAGCGCGGCGGGCTGACGCCCGAACTCAAGCTGGTGCGCGAGCGCCTGCGGGCCGCGCAGCAACGCAGGGTCCAGGCTGCCGCAGTGCCCGAAGGGATCACCGCGTAATGGAAGCGATCCTGCTCGGCATCTATGCCTTCTTCGTCTGGCTGATCTTCTTCAAGTTCAAGTGGCTGCCCTGGAACAACATCGCGATGGTGATCGTGGTGACCATCCCGGTCGTCGCGATGTCGCTGTTGATCATGCTGCTCAACATCTACGCACCGTCGAGCGCCGACGTGCGGGTCTTCAAGTACGTGGTGAACATCGTGCCGCAGGTGAAGGGGCAGGTGATCGAGGTGGCGGTCGAGCCCAATCAACCGATCAAGCGCGGCGACGTGCTGTTCAGGATCGACCCGACGCCCTACCGGTTGCAGGTCAAGGCGCTGGAGGCCCAGCTGGCGAATGCACAGGGGGGGACGCGCAAGATGCGCGCGGAACTCGATGCCGCGACCTCGAAATCCGGCGCGGTGCGGGCGCAGCTCGAACTCGCGCGCAAGCGGGTCGAGCAGAACCGACAGCTGGTCGCGGCAGGCGCCGGCGATCGCTTCGCGCTCGAGCAGGCGCAAGCCAACGTGCTCGAACTGCAGGCGCAGCTCGCGGCGTCGATCGCCGGCGAGGCGCAGGTGCGCGCCAGCCTGTCGGCGACCGTCGACGACGACCAGGCCGAGATTGCGCAGATCAAGGCGCAGCTCGAGAGCGCCAGGTGGGAGCTCTCGCAGACCACCGTCGTCGCGCCCTCCGACGGCCAGGCGATCAACCTGCAGCTGAGGCCCGGCTCGATGACGACGGCGTTTCCGATCACGCCGGCGATGACTTTCGTCGAGAACAAGTACCAGGTCGTCGCGCTCTACCAGCAGAACGAGCTGCACCAGGTCGCGACCGGAGACGAAGCCGAGTTCTCGCTGAAGACCCGGCCCGGCCACATCTTCAAGGCCAAGGTCGAATCCATCATCTGGGCGCAGGCCCAGGGCCAGCAGGTGAACTCGACGCAGCTGCCGACGACCGGAACGGCCGCGATCCCGCCGGGCCGCTTCGGTGTCAGGTTCGAGGTCGACCCGAAGCACCAGAACGAGTTCTTCGCTGCGGGCGCGGTGGGCGAGGGGGCGATCTACACCGAGCACCTGGCGCTGATCCACATCATCCGCAAGATCATCCTGCGTGTCGGCGCGAAGCTCGACGTGCTGATCCTCAAGCTGCATTGAGTCGCGCATGAACACGCTCTCCCTGCGCATCTGGATGGCGCTCACGCTGGCGGGGCTCGGCGCCGCCGGCTGCGCGCTGAAGCCGCCGCCCGACAGCGCCACGCTCGCGAGCGAGTCGCTGCCGAACGCGCCGACGCCGGCCGCCTGGAAGGCCGGCGCGCTGCCGGGCAGCGTGCGCAACGGCTGGATCGCGGGCTTCGGCGATCCGGTGCTGAGCCGGCTGGTCGCCGAGGCGCTGGACTACAACAACGATCTGCGCGCATCGGCCGCGAGGGTCGAGTCGGCTGCGGCGGGCGTCAAGGCGGCCGGCGCCCAGGCACTGCCCGCCATCGACTTCATCGGCCGGCGCGGCGGCAAGCTCGGCGGCGACGGCTCGGGCCTCAACGGCGGGCTGATCTCGGCCTCGTGGGAAATCGATCTCTGGGGCCGTGTGCGCTCCGCCACGCGCGCGGCCGAAGAGCAGCATGCGTCGACCCAGGCCGACCTGACGGCGGCCCGGCAGTCGATCGCAGCGCTCGTCGCGAAGTCCTGGTTCCTTGCGACCGAGGCCTCGCTGCAACGCCAGCTGGCACGCCAGATGATCGATGCCGGCCGTCAATCGATCACGCTCGCCGATCAGCGCTGGCGCATCGGGGCGGCGAGCGAGTCCGACGTGGTCCTGGCCCAGGCGTCCCTGCAGACCTATCTCGACGCCGAACGTCAGCTCGATCTCGCCTACACGAAGTCGCTGCGTTCGCTCGAACTCCTGCTGGGCCGCTATCCGGCCGCCGAGCTCAAGACCATCGACGCGTGGCCGCGCATCGACCTGCCGGTCGAAGCGGGCCTGCCGTCCGAACTGCTCGAGCGGCGCCCGGACATCGTCGCCGCCGAGCGCCGCGTGGCGGCGGCCTTCGACCGCATGCAGGAGGCGCAGGCGGCCCGGCTGCCGCGCATTTCCCTGACGGCGGGGCTCTCCTCGATCACCAGCGAGATGTTCGTCCTGAAGGATCGCGACAACCCGAACGCGAGCATCGGTGCCGGGCTGGTCGCGCCGTTGTTCCATGGCGGTGCGCTGCAGGCGCAAGTGGAGGCGCGCAGCGCCGAGCAGAAGCAGGCCACCGCCGCCTGGGCGCAGACGGCGCTGAAGGCCTTCAACGAAGTCGAGACCGCCCTCTCGGAAGAGGCCACGCTGCGGCAACGAGAACCGATCCTCGACAGACAGGTGAAAGAGGCGCAAAGAGGACTCGAGATCGAGAACGCCCGCTATCGCGTCGGCTCGCGCGATCAGCGCACCGTGACGCAGCAGGAGATGGCCGTTTTCGCGGCGCGTTCCACCCTGCTGCGCGTGCAGGCCGAACGGCGCGTGCAGCGCGTCAATCTCCTGCTGGCGCTTGGCGGGGGATGGGGCCCGGAGGCCACGCCATGACAGGAGACCCAGCCATGCGACAAGCCATCGAACAGCTCCTGGGCATTGTGGAGGCCATGGTCGCGGATGGTCATCTTCACGACCTGGAGATCGAGTTCCTCAAGGTGTGGCTTGCCGAGCACACCGAGGTCGCGCAAGTGTGGCCTGGCCATGCGGTCAGCGGCGCCATCGAAACGGTCCTGGCGGACGGCCATGTGAGCGAGGACGAGCGCGCCTACCTGATGACCACGCTCAAGCAATTGGCTTCGGGGGAATTCGCTTTCGATGATCGGGACGGCGTGGCCGAATTCGCGCTTCCTTTGGACAACGCCATCGAGGTCACGCTGCGCGACTCGCTGGTCTGTCTGGCGGGCGAGTTCCTCCATGGAACAAAGGCAGCCTGCGAGCGACTTCTGGAACGCGCCGGCGGGTGGCCGGCAGCAGCCGTCAGCCGGAACGTCCGCTACCTCGTCATCGGGTCCAAGGTCTCGCCGAACTGGACGCAAACACCCCTTGGGCAGACGATCAAGGACGCGCTGGCTCTGCAGCAGGCAGGCCACGCCATCGCGATCATCTCGGAGCGACGCTGGCTCGAATGCTTCGCGGGGAGAGCGACACCCTGACCGGGGTCTCGCCGCGAACGCCCTTCGTTCCAAGGGCCACTGCTGACGATTCATGGACCACCCACCGATCTACCGACGGAACCCTGTATGACGATGCCTTTTCAACGCCTGCGAGAGGGACTTCGCTTGGCCCGATGGGGATTTGCGGCCTCCCTGCTGCTGCTCGGCGGATGCGCCACGCGTCCGCTCAATCCGCCGCTCGCCCAGGTCGACGCCAGCAGTGGCTACCGCTTCGAGACGCGCCAGGCGGAGGTCAAGGACAAGGATGCGCTGGTCATCCTTGCCTTCTCGGGCGGCGGCACGCGCGCCGCCGCGTTTTCGTACGGCGTCCTCGAGTATCTTCGGCGCACCGAGATCGTCACGCCGAAGGGAAAGGGCCGTCTGCTCGATCAGGTCGACATTATCACCGGCGTATCGGGCGGCAGCTTCACCGCGTTGGCCTACGGCCTCTACGGCGACAAGCTGTTCGACGACTACGAGCAGCGCTTTCTCAAACGCGACGTCCAGGGCGCGATCGTGTCCCGGTCGCTGAGCCCGGGCAACTGGGCCAGGCTGTCGTCGCAGGGGTGGGGGCGCTCCGAACTGGCGTCGGAGCTTTACGACGAGCTCCTCTTCAACAACGCCACCTTCGGTGACCTGAACCGCGGCAACGGGCCGCTGATCCTGGCATCGGCGACCGACATTTCGAGCGGCGCCCGCCTGGTCTTCCAGCAGGGCGTCTTCGACGTCCTGTGCTCGGACTTGAACGCCGTGCCGCTGTCGCGCGCGGCGGCGGCCTCTTCGGCGGTGCCGGTGGTGCTCTCGCCGATCACGCTCAACAACTACGGCGGCACCTGCAACATGGCCCAGCCTCCGTGGGTGAAGCGCTTCCTCGACACCGACAATCCACCGCGTCCGGCCGCACGGGCGATCCGCTCGCTCAGGTCGCTGAACGAGTTCGGCGACGGCGCCAGGCGACCCTACCTGCACCTGGTGGACGGTGGGGTTTCGGACAACGTCGGCATGCGCGGCGTGCTCGATGCGCTGGAGGTCCTGGAGGCGATGCAGGAAGCCGGCATGCCGACCAAGCTCGACAGCGCGAAACGGATCATCGTCTTCATTGTCAATTCGCTCTCCGTGCCGCCGACCCAATGGGACGCATCGGAGTCGCCGCCCGGTAACGTGCAGATCCTGCTCAAGTCGAGCGGCGTTCCGATCGATCGCTATTCGTTCGAGGCCGTCGAACTGCTGAAGGACATGGCGGCCCGGTGGAACACGATGCGCAAGATCCGGAATTCGGCGGCGATGGCGGACAACAAGGACCCGGCGTTGGCGGCAGCGATACGGGGGCCGGACGCCGAGATCTACGCGATCGACGTGTCGTTCCCCGCGCTGAAGGACAAGGCGGAACTGGATTACCTGAACCGGCAGCCGACCAGCTTCGTCTTGCCGGACGAGGCGGTCGATCGCCTGCGCACCGCGGCGGGCACGATCATCTCGGATTCACCCGAGTTCAAGCGGTTGCTGAAGGATGTGGGCGGTCGCCTGGTCGCGCAACCTTGATGCGTGGATGTGGGTGGGCGTGACCGACGAAGCCCCGCGTGCCGGTAGCCGGTGGTGTCCTTGCCGAAGATGGCTTGGGCGATCGCTTCAATGGATGACTTTTGAATGGCGCTGCGGAACAATCGCTTCGGCCCGACTTTCGCTGATGAGGAGATGACCCCATGCTCAAGTTCAAGAGTTCGTTCGCTGGCGCGCTGGCGGCCGCCGCATTGCTGCTCGGCGGCTGCACCACCACCGGCATGGGAGGCGGCGAGATCGTGCAGAAGGGCCAGCCCGACAAGCCGGTGCTGTTCTCGTGGAAGAGCACCGACGGCGGCATCACCGGCACCATGACCGCCACGCTGCCCAATGCCACCTACCAGGGCCCCTTCCTGCAGATCACTCAGCAGACCCGCAGCGAGGCCATGGACCCGATGTGGGGCGGCGGCTGGCCGGTGGGTTGGTCCGACTGGTCCTACTGGGGCTACGGCAGCGTCGCGGGGATGGGCGGCATGGGCATGATGCCGGGCTTCGACTCGGTCCAGTTCGCCACGGTCTACAGCGGCAAGGTGATCGCCAACCTGAAGAGCCCGCAGGGCGGCGTGATGCGCTGCCGGCTGCACATGCTGCGGCCCCAGCAGGGCATGTCGGGCGGCGGCACCGGCGAATGCCAGATCCAGGGTGGCGCCACGATCCAGGCCAGCTTCTGATCTCGGGCGCGAGGCCATCCGGCTTCGCCGATCGGGCGCTCGATCGTCCGGTATTGATCTACGTCATGGATGCACCGGGTCCGGGTGCCGGGTGCCGGGAATTGGACATAGTATGCCGATGCCATCTTTCGAAGGTGTACCGGATCCATGCGGCAGAAAAAGAACTACGGCGGCGAACTCAACTTCTACCTTTTGAAATGCCTGGTGGCGTTGGTCGATCACTCGCATGTGTCGCGCGCCGCGGACGCGTTGTCGGTCAGCCAGCCGGCCATGAGCCGCGCCATGAGCCAGCTGCGCGCGATCACGGGCGATCCCATTCTCGTGAAAGGCGGCAGCCGGCTCATTCCGACCGCCAAGGCGCTCCAGCTGCGCGAGTTCGCCGAGCGCATCCTCGGAGAGATGAGCGAACTGCTGGGCAACGCGGTCGCCTTCGACCCGTACCGTACGCGCTACCAGTTCCGGATGATCGCGACCGACTATCTGGAGTGTCTGTTCATGGACCGACTTGTCCAGCATCTCGGCAGCCGCTTCCCGGGGATCGCGATGTCGGTCCGGCATCCGGTCCATCCCTCGGAGTTCAGCAAGGTGCTGGAGTCCGGCGAAGTGGATTTCGCGGTCGGCATCCTGCCGAGCAACATGCGCGAGCTGCGCCACCGGCTGCTCTTTCGAGATCGCATCGTCGGCGTGGCGCGCGCGGGCCACCGGGCGATCGGCCGGGCGCTGTCACCGGCGGCGTTCGCCGCGCTCGACCACCTGGTGATCATGCCGAACACCACCCACACCTTCGGCGAGGCGGTCGACGTTGCGCTCGAGGCCCAGGGCCTGGAGCGCAACCGCCGCTTCGTCACGCCGAACTACATCACCGCTTCGCATCTGTTGGAGAAAACGGACATGGTGGCGCTTCTGCCCCTGTCGCTGGCGTCGCGTTTTCGCGATCGCTTCGGGCTCGCCGAACTGGCGCTGCCGATGGACGTGCCGGAGTTCGAGGTCCACATCTCCTGGCACGATCGCACCCACCGTCACAGCGCCCACATCTGGTTTCGCGACCAGGTGATGCAAAGCCTCGACCCGAGCCGGCAGGGGACCGACATGTTACTCACAGACACTTTTATTCGATAAGTGCATAGAGCACATCCCTGCGCAGCATGGACAAGGCGCCGTGGACTCTCAATACTTGAGCTTTGCCGTTGATTCGGCCCGCAAGGATCCCGAGGATCGGCGCGACCGGACTTCGGACGCATGTATTGGTAGCTCCTCCTTTATGTCACGAACGATACGATCCGTTGATGACCTCGCCCAACTTCCCGACGCCGAAATGCTGGCCTGCCTCGGCGCCCTGCGAACCGCCATCCATGAGGCCAAGCGCCAGCACGCGTCTGCGCTGCGCGAGCAGCTGATCCCGCCGGGCTCGCCGTTCAGCTTTCCATCGTTCGACTGGCGCCCCCGGGGTGCCCAGCGCTTCAGCATGCCCGACCAGCTCAGTCGCGAGACGCCGATCGATGAGATCTCGATGCGCGTGGGCGCCCGGGAGGCCCTCAAGAACCTCAGCATCTTCTGCATCGACGACCTCTCCGCGATCAGCGAAGAGGACTTGCTGAAAGAGGAGGCGATCGGTGCCAAGACCGTGGGCCGTCTGCGCGAAGCGCTGGCCCGCGTGGGCCTCGACTTTCTGCCGAATGCCACCGCGCTGCAGGGCCAGCGCCGCGGCGCCGAGTGGGCACCGTCGACCGGGGTCGGCTTCAGGAAGTCCGAAGAGGCCGCGAAGCCACGGTTCGTCGAGGTCCGAGAGCGGCTGAGTGAACAAGCGCGCCAGGCGCGCGACTTGAGCGAGAGCATGGACTGGATGGGTCTGTATGCCTACCCCTCGCAGCTGATGAAGCTCAAGCCTGGCGACGTCGGTATCTTTGTCTGTCCGCCAGCGTGGAGGGGGCGGCTGGGCACGGTCTGCGGCGTCTGGGTCAAGGGGCGCACCGACTGGGCGTCCGGCTTTCCGCCCGGCACGCCTTGGAAGGAAGTGTTCTGGACCGAGGCGCACATCGATGGCCTGAAAGTGGTGCGCGCGCCTCTGCCCGGCCAGTCCGGCAGCGATGAGCCCAGGCAATTCGTGTTCGCACCCCGTGTCGCCGCGTCGACCTCCGAACCGGGCGTGGCCAAGCTCGACCAGGTGGTTTCGCGCTGGCGCGGCCTGTACGGCGCGGGTTCGCGCATGGACCCGGCCATTCACGGCCGGGCGATGTCCGACTGACACCGTGCCGTCCGGTGGCCGGGGCGATCGGCGTGCCCCGGCCTCTGGCCTCCCGGAAGTCCGTTGAAGCCCCGGGACACGCCCAATGATCTGATGCGCTTTGTTGCTTTTCAAGGTATCAAAATGCATCCGCTTCTTGGATCGCCGAAGGGGCGACGTCTCCATCGGTCGGCGGCAAGCGCCACACGCTGCGCGACGTTTGTCACGATCACGCGATGAGATGGGGTCGGCCGAGGGTCTTCACCAGATGAGGCGATGAGTGCGGACTTACTCTGGGAGAGGAAGGTCGTTAAGCTACCACTCCCGAATGGACGACGAATTCAACTCATGACTCAAACCTATTCCCAACTCCAGAACAAGATCGCGAAGCTCCAAAAGGCTGCCGACGCGCTGCGGCAGAAGGAAGTGGCGGGCGTCGTTTCGCGCATCAAGGTCGCCATCGAACACTATGGCTTGACGGCTCGGCAACTCGGCTTGGCCGACGGACCCGCGCCGGGCCAGGCCGTGACCAGGGCCAAGCCGTCCAAGAAGGCGAGGCAATTCGGCAAGCCTGCGGCCGCCACGAAGCACAAGTACAGCAACGGCAATGGGCAGTCCTGGTCTGGACGCGGCCCGCGTCCGCGTTGGCTGCGCGAGGCGATCGCTGGCGGCCGGGCTCTCGACGAGTTCCTCGCGACGCCCGGCGCACCCGCCAAAGTGATCGGCGCGGCGGCGAAGACCAAGACCGCCAAGCGCCGGCCGTCGACGGTGCTGTATCGCGATGGTGCCGGGAACTCATGGACCGGCCGCGGCCCGCGACCGCGCTGGATGAAGGAGGCCATCGCCGGCGGCAAGACGCTGGATGAGCTGATGAGCTGAAGAGCGCCTGGCTACTTCGCCGGCGCGCCGCGCTCGGCCGTGTCGCGGCGGACAATCTCCGTCACCAGCGCCTGGAACTGCCTCGCGAGGACCATCCGCACGATCACGGTGCCGATCACCGGCGGCACCGGGAACGCCGGCGTCAGGCCGCCCGCATAGGACAGCCGCACCAGGCCCGACGGCAGCGAGTCGACCGCATAGCGGCCCTCCATGGCCCGGAGGTTGCCGCTCACGGCATGCGCGACGATCCGCCGCTGAGGTGTCTCGAGCACCTCCAGCCGCACCTCGATCGGCTGGCTGAAGAACAGGAAGGACAAATCCCCGGCCAGGTCGACCTGCAGCTTGTCGCCGTCGCGCCGCACCACCTTCGAGCTGCGCATGAACGGGATGAATTCGGCGAGATGGTCGTAGTCCGAAATCACCGCCCACACCGTGCGCGGGTCGACCTCCAGGTCCGCCGAAGCCGTCACTGCGATGAAGCCCCCCCGGTTCTCGGCAGCGATGTCGAGCTGCTGCGCCATCGCCTCGGCGTGCGCGCCCGGCATCCCGAGCAGGAGCAGGGCCAGGGCCAGGAGGATGGCGATCGTCCGGCCTGGCATGGCGGTCAATCCAGATCACCCGGCAGCACGGTACGGCGCGACCGGATCCTGAAGCGCAGGCTCAACCGGTCCTGAACCTGCACCGCGCCGCCGAGGATGGAAAACGGCACGATGCCGAAGTCCGACTGGTTGAACTCGAACGAGCCACCGACTGCCATCGTGTCGGGTCCGGCCTCGACCCGTGCCGGGACCACGAAGGTGCGCGTCACGCCGCGCAGCGTGATCGTGACATTCAGGCCCACGCCGGTGGCTGTGCGGTCGCCGCTGGCGACGCGGATCAGGGCGTAGGGAAACCTCTGCGTCTCGAGCACCTTGTCGAGCATGTTGGCGCGCGTGCCGGCGATGTCGGATGCGCTTGGCTGGGTGTCCAGGCCCGCCTCGGCGCGAAGCAGCGGCTCGTCGACCACGAGCTCCGCCAGCGGCACGAAAAGATCGGCGCGGCCGGCGTCCGGCGCGATCCATCCCTGAACCGCATGGCTGGCCACCACGTGATCGTGGCCGAGGTGCCCGAGCGATCCTCCGCGTCGCACCGTGATCACGACCAGCGATTGCGCGGCGTCCACGCGATGGACCGAACGTCCCTGTGCCGCGGCCTCCTCGTAGGCCTTGCGAAGAGACATCTCGGGCGCCAGGGCTGTCGCGGAATCCGGCTCCCGCACCGGCTCGCGGCCCTGCTGCGCGCACCCGGCCACCACCAGCGCGAGCAGAACGGCGCACTGCACCGCGTGCAGCCGGGTCACCTCAGCCGTCCTTGCGCAGCCGCACGCGGAACTTGATGGTCACGTCGGGGCCGATCACGTCGGTCGCGACCCATTCGCCGGTGCCGATGCCGAACGGCGCCCGCTTGACCACGAACTCGCCGTCCAGGGTCGCGCCGTCGCCGGCGGGCGTCCAGCTGAACGGCACTTCGACCGGCTGCTGCACGCCCTTGAGCGTGAGCGTGCCGTGCGCCACGAAGCGATTCGCGACACGGGCGATGTCGGTGGCGCGGAACTCCGCCTGCGGGTACTTGGCGAAATCGAACCATTCGGGGCCGGCGATCGCCTTGTTGATGTCGGCGCTGGCCATGTCTGCGCTGGCCACTTTGATGGTGACATCGAGCCGACCGCCGACCGGAGTCGGCGGATCGAAGCGGGCGCGGACGTCGAAGTCCTTGAACACACCCGGCGCCGGCACGGTCTCGAAGGAGGCGACGAACTCCAGGCGGCTGCCGGATGGCTCCATCTTCCAGTCGGCCGCGTGCGCGATCTGCAAAAAAGCTGCGCAGGCGAGCAGCGAGACGAGAGCGGCGAGTCTTTTCATTTTGGAAGAATCCTTGCAGGCAGCATGCGGATCAGCACATTGTCCCGCTGGATGAAGTGATGGCGCAGCGCCGCGCCGATGTGCACCAGCAGGAGCAAGGCCAGCAGCACGCCGAGCGAAAAATGCACGAGCGACGCGACATCCGCGACCTGCTTGTCGACCGCGGTGATGGATGGCAGCGGAAGGCGCCAGAAGATCTTGAACGGCACGCCCGAGGCGGAGGTGATGACCCAGCCGGCGAGCGGCATGCCGAGCATGACGAGGTAGAGCAGCACGTGGCTCGTGCGAGCCGCGGCCCGCTCCCAGGCCGGCATCCCGGCCGGAAGCGGCGGCGCAGGGGTCGCCAGCCTCCACACGAGACGCAGGACCACGAGGGTCAGAACCAGCATGCCGATGGACTTGTGCCAAACGAAGAGATCGATCTTGGTCGGCGACAGCCGCCAGGTCGCGGCCAGCCAGCCGAGCGCGAACTGCGTGAAGATCAGCAGCGCGATCAGCCAGTGGAGGAACTTCACGACCCCGTTCCAGGAGGGTTCGATGTCCGATGCCTTCATGCAGATCCCGCGGTGCGCGCGAACGCCCGTCCTCGCAGGGGGTTTCTTTGCGGAAAATCCGGCGCAACAGGGTCGTGCATCGACCGGAGTATCTGCCGCCAATCGCATGTCGGCTACTGCCGGCCGCCCTTGCCCACTTCAGCTCCGCTGAGACAGAGAGCTTGCGCTGCCTGGCCCGAGCCCGTGCCGCAGGAAATGGATGTAGGTCTTGATCACCGAATCGGGGATGGCCGCGTCGCGGCTGGTATCGCTCAGCGCCTTGATGTAGAGGTAGTCCCGCGCCGCGATCAGCAAGTAGACCAGGGTGCTGAGTTCGTCTTCCCTGTAAGCGGAGAGTTCGCCTTCCGCATGCGCCCGCTTGAGGAACCTGAGGTACCTCTTCGTGACTTGGCGGTGATGGAGGGCCCACGCGGAAGGCGCTTCCACCTCGGCTTCGTTCAGCACGCGCCAGAACCACGGGTTCTCGTGGAGGTATTCGAAGACTGCGCGCACCCCGATCTCCTCGACTTCGAAGAAGCCCTTGGCGCCGTGTGCACGCTCGCGCACCCGCTCGAGCATGTGCAGGCCGAAATGCGGCAACAGTTCGTCGAACAGCGCCTGGCGCGATTCGAAGTACAAGTAGAAGGTGCCTTGCGCCATGCCGGCGTCCGCGGTGATGCGCTGGATCGATGCGTCGCGGTAGCCGTACTCGCCGACGACGCGCGCGGCGGACACGAGCAACTGCTCACGCGTGCGTGCCGCACGTTCTTCCCGCGTGAGCTGCACGCTGGCCGACACCTTGCGCGTCTTTCGGGGGGGAGTCGAAACCGTTGCCAAACCAATCCTTTCGCGGGCCGCACGGCGCCAGGATGCAGGCGCGCGAGCTCATTTTTTCAGTCTACCGGATCGTCTCTGCGTCTCCGGTCTGCGCGTTTCTACCTAGCGCGTTCGCCAGAAAAATGAATCAAACTGAGCACTGACTCATTATTCAGTTTAATTCATTTGCTTCCCTTTCGGGGGGCACAAATCACCAGCCCGATGACCATGGACCGCCTGCTCGATGCCGCCCCCGCGACGCCTGACGCCCGAGCGGCCGAGAACGAATTTCGCCGCCAGGTGCGCGACTACTGCGAGCGCGAACTGCCGCACGACGTGCGCGAGAAGGTGCTCGGCAACCTGTTCCTCACCAAGGAAGACAACCTGAAGTTCCTCCGCTCGCTGGCCGGTCGCGGCTGGGTGGCGGGGCACTGGCCGCGTGAATACGGCGGTGCCGATTGGACGCCGCTGCAACGCTTCGTGTTCGAGGAAGAGAGCATGCGTTGCGGTGCGCCCTGGCTCATTCCCTTCGGCGTCAACTATGTCGGACCGGTGATCTACACCTTCGGCTCGGCGGCCCAGAAAGCACGCTTTCTGCCGCCGATCCTGGCCTCCGAGGAGTGGTGGGCGCAGGGCTATTCGGAGCCGGGTGCCGGCTCCGACCTGGCGGGTCTCAAGACCCGCGCGGTGCGCCGGGGCGACCACTACGTCGTGACCGGCCAGAAGACCTGGACGAGCTACGTGCAATGGGCCGACTGGATGTTCTGCCTGGTGCGCACCGGCGAGGCGTCGCGGCCGCAACAGGGCATCAGCTTCCTGCTGATCGACATGCGCACGCCGGGCGTCACGGTGCGGCAGATCAAGACCATGGACGGCTGCCACCACGTCAACGAAGTCTTTCTCGACGAAGTCAGGGTGCCGGTCGAGAACATCGTCGGCGAGGAGGGCAAGGGCTGGAGCTATGCCAAGTTCCTGCTCAGCAACGAGCGCATCCTGTCGGCCGAAACCGGGCGATCGATGCGCCAGCTCGGGCACCTGAAAGCGCTGGTCGACGGTTCGCCGAGCGACGGCGTGGTGGATCGTGCGGCTTTCGATCGCCGCTTCGCGCAGATGGAGCTGAAACTGCACGCGCTGCGCGCCTTTTGCCTGGCCTATGCGCGCAGCATGGATCCCAGCCAGCCGCCCGGGGTCGAAGCGTCGATCATGAAGATCCGCGGCTCCGAACTGCAGCAGCAGATATCCGAAGCCACGCTCGACTGGCTCGGCAGCAGCGCCATTGCGTACGACCCGGCCGACGTGCACGGCGCGCACGCGGCGTCGCCCGTTGGCCCGGCCGACGCGAGCGGCGCGATCCGCGAATACCTGCATGGGCGGGCCTCGACCATCTACGGCGGATCGAACGAGATCCAGCGCAACATCATCAGCAAAGCGGAGCTGGGCCTGTGAAGACCAAGATCTGGCGCGACGAAACCGATGCCGCGCTCGACGATGCGGCGAGCCGCTACACGGCCGAGCGCTACCGTTTCGAGGTGCGGCAACGGCTCACGCGCGACGAGCGCCGCTTCGACGCCGCGGTCTGGAAGGACATGGCCGACATGGGCTGGCTCAGCGTGGCCACGCCCGAGGAAGAGGGCGGCCTCGGCCTGCGCGTCGCATCGATCTGCCTGCTGGCCGAAGCGGCTGGACGGGCGCTCGTCACCGAGCCGTTGACTTCGAGCGGCGTGCTCGCGCCGTACCTCGTGGCGCGCCATGGTAGCGCAGCGCAGCGCAATGCGCTGTTGCCGCGCCTGCATGCCGGCGCGCTGCGAATTGCTTGCCTGCTGGCCGGCGACGCGGTGCGCGTCGAAGCCGGGCGCCTGCACGGTCGCCAGCAGGTCGTGGTCGATGCCGACATCGCCGAGCAGATGCTGGTGCGCAGCGGCGATCGCCTCTGGCTGGTCGACGTGAACGCTCCGGGCGTGACGCGCCGGACGTATCCATTGCTCGACGGCCGGGGTGCGGCCACCGTGACCTTCGAAGCGGCCGAGGCCACGCCGCTCGGCGCCGGCGATCCCGCCGACCTGCGGCACGCGCTCTGGCTCGCCGCCCTGGCCACCGCCGCCGATTCGCATGGCGCGATGGCTGCCGCCTTCGACCTCACGCTCGACTACCTCAAGACCCGGCGTCAGTTCGGCAACCCGCTCGGCACCTACCAGGCGCTGCAGCATCGCGCCGTCGACCTTTACGTTGCGCTCGGCGAAAGCCGCGCCGTGCTGGACCAGGCCATCGAATCGCTCCAGGCCGGCGCCCCCGATGCAGCGCGCGACGTGCATGCCGCCAAGGCGCTGATCGGCGAAAGCGCCCGGCGCGTGACGCAGGAGGCGGTGCAACTGCACGGGGGTATCGGCGTGACCGACGAGTACGCGGCCAGTCACTACTTGCGCCGCGCACGCGTCAACGAGCAGCTCTGGGGCTCGGCAGAGCAGCACTTTCTGGCGTTCGCGGCCGCCGCGCCGGCCGCCACCATTTGACGAGGACGTTCATGGATTTCGCTTCCTACCAGTGCATCGAGTTCCGCCGCGACGGCCGCATCCTGACCATGGTGCTGAACCGACCGGAACAGCGCAATGCAGTCAATGCGCGGCTGCACCACGAACTCTCGCGCGTGTTCACCGACGTGCAGCGCGACCGGGATTCCGACATCGTCGTGCTCACGGGAAACGGAAGCGCGTTCTGTGCCGGCGGCGACATCGACTGGATGCAGCTGTCCGTCGACGAGCCCGACGAGTTCGAGAAGACGGCGCGCGAAGCCAAGGACATCGTCTACTCGCAGCTCGACCTCGAGAAGCCGCTGATCTGCAAGCTCAACGGCCATGCGACCGGGCTCGGAGCCAGCCTCGCGCTGCTGTGCGACATCATCATCGCGTCGGACGAGGCCAAGATCGGCGACCCGCACGTGAGCGTGGGCCTGGTGGCGGGCGATGGCGGTGCGCTGATCTGGCCGCAACTGGTCGGCTACGCCAAGGCCAAGAAGTACTTGCTGACCGGCGAACTCATGCTCGCGGCCGAAGCCGAGCGCATCGGCCTCATCACCGACGTCGTGCCGCGTGCCGAGCTCGATGCCGCCGTCGACGGCATGGCGCAGCGGCTGGTGTCGGGCGCCACCAAGGCCATCCGCTGGAGCAAGGTCGCGACCAATCTGCCGCTGCGCCAACTGTTCCACAGCTATTTCGACGCCGGCGTGGCGTACGAATGCATGTCGAACCTCACGGCCGACCATGCCGAGGCAGTCAAGGCTTTCCGCGAGCGCCGCAAGCCGGTGTTCACCGGCCGCTGAATCTTTCAAGGAGACAACATGAACCGCATCGATCGCAGAAGCATCCTCAAGTACTCCGCGGCGGCTGCCGCAGCCGCGACCGGCCTGCCGGGCCTGGTGCGCGCGCAGGGCGGCCCATTCAAGATCGGCCTGATCACGCCGCTCAGCGGCCCGCAGGAGTTCATCGGCTCCTACGTGAAGAATGGCGCCGAGATCGCGGTCGACCAGATCAACAAGTCCGGCGGCATCATGGGCCGCCAGGTCGCGCTCGAGATCCGTGACGACAAGGCGAATCCGGCGGCGGCGCTGGCCGCGGCCCGCGAGCTGCTCGGCGCCGGCATCAATCTGCATATCGGCGGCATCTCGAGCGCCGTGGTGCTCGCGCTCGGCCCGGTGATGCAGCAGGAAAACGGCGTGTTCGTCACCTGTGGCGCCGGCACGGAGAAGATGAATCACGAGAACTACTCGCCCAACCTGTTCCGCCCGGGCGACTCGCCCGACGCGCGCACCCGCGCGCAGGCCAAGCTGATGGCGCAGAAGTACCCCGACATCACGCGCTGGACCGGCCTGGTGCCCGATCACGAATACGGCCGCACCACCTGGGCCATCTTCGTGGACGGCCTGCTGGAATACTATCCGTCGATCGCGAAGAAGAAGCCCGAGATCCTCGAGCCGATCCTCATGCCCTACGGCGTGGCCGACTACCGCAACTCGATCACGCAGGCCTTGCGCCAGCAGGCTGACGGCGTCTTCAACTGCACCTACGGCGGCGACGCGATCACGATGTTCCAGCAGGCGCGCGGCTTCGGCCTGATGCAGCGCTACAAGGTGGTGTGCGACGCGGCCAACGAGTTCCTGGTGGCGCGTGGCCTCAAGGCGCAGCTGCCACCTCAATGGACGGGCATGCACTACTACGCCGAAGCCAACAAGGGCAACCCGCTGAGCGACCGTTTCGTCGCCGACTACCTGGCCAAGACCAAGGACCCTGAGCCGCTGGGCTGGGCCGCGGAAGCGCATGCGAGCATCTATGCGCTCAAGCAGGCGATCGAGAAGGGCAAGTCCACCGACACCGCCGCCGTGATCGCCAACCTCAAGGGGCTGACCTGGGACACCGTCACCGGCCCGCGCACCATGCGCGCCGAGGACAACCAGGCGATCAAGGACGTGGAGCTGGTGTATATCGAGCCGGGCACCGGCGAGAAGGGCTACAAGGTCACGCAGTACGTGAAGGTCGACGGCAAGTCCGTGATCTTCCCGCCCGCGCCCGGCAAGAAGCTCACGCTTCGCACCGCCTGAGCGGACAGCGCGCGCGCCAATGCAAGCTGCCGATATCGCGACCCTGCTGGTCAACAGCCTCACTTGGGCCATGGCGACGTTTCTCGTGGCGGCCGGGCTCACGCTGGTGTTCGGCACCCTGCACATCCTGAACTTCTCGCACGGCGGCTTCTTCATGATCGGGGCCTACATGGCCTATTCGCTGGCCGGCGCGATCGGTGGTGCGCCGTCGATCGCGGTCTACCTGTTCGGCTCGCTGGTGGCCGGCGTGCTCGTCGCATTGCTGGGTCTGGTGGTCGACCGGCTGGTGCTGCGGCGGCTGGCGGGCGTGGAGGATGCCTACGTGCTGATCGCGACCTACGCACTGCTGCTGGTGTGCGAAGGCTCGACCAAGCTCGTGTGGGGCCTCAACTACCACAGCGTGCTGCCACCGGCTTCGCTCGACGGCGCCTGGCTGCTCGGCAACGCGGTGCTGCCCAAGCTGTCTCTCTTCATCATCGGCGCGGGGGTCGTGGTGTACGCGGCGCTCGAATACTTCCTCAACCGCACCAAGCCCGGCCGGCTGGTCAAGGCCATCGCGGCCGACCCGTGGATGGCACGGCTGCTGGGCGTCAACGTGCGGCTGGTCTACACCGCGACCGTGGCGCTCGGCTTTGCGTTGGCCGGCATCGCGGGCGGGCTGCTGGTCTCGAACCAGACCCTGTCGCCCACGCTCGCCAGCGCCTTCGTGATCCAGGCCTTCGGCGTCATCATCATCGGCGGCATGGGGAGCATCAGCGGCGCGTTCCTCGGCTCGATCCTGCTCGGCTGCATCGATGCGTTCGGGCAGTGGGTCCTGCCGGGCCTGCCGGGCTTGCCGTTCTTCGTGGCGATGACGCTGATCCTCCTGCTGCGTCCCCAGGGCCTGATGGGCAAGGCGAAACACTGATGATGCGCACCACCACCACCACCACGAGCTTCATCGGCGGCGGACTGCGCCGCGACCTGCTGATCCTGCTGGGCGTGATGGCCCTGGCTTGCTGCGTGCCGGGCCTGCTGAACCGCGGGCTGGTGTTCATTGCCGGCATGATCTGGATCAACGCGGTGTTCGGCCTGTCGTTCAACCTGCTGTTCGGGCTATCGGGCGTGCTGAGCTTCGGCCAGGCGATGTTCTTCGCGGCCGGCGCCTATGCGGCGGCCGTGTTGACGCAGCATCTGGGCCTGCCCTTCGTTCCCGCGCTGCTGTTGTCGGCGCTGACAGGCGCGGTGCTCGCGGGTCTCGTCGGCGTGGTGGCGCTGCGGCGCAGCGAGGGCGTGTACTTCGCGATCCTCACGCTGGCGTTCGCCGAGTTGCTGCACCTGCTGATCGCCAACACCGCGCTGCTCGGCCGCAACGACGGGCTGCCCGGGCTGCAGCGGCCGCGCCTGGGCTTCGGCGGCTGGCAGGTCGACCTGGCGGCGGGCGACAATTTCTACTACTTCATCGTGGCCGTATGTGCGCTCCTGATCCTGTTCATCCGCTGCGTCATCGACACGCCGTTCGGCCGCGCGCTGCAGGCGGTCAAGCAGGACCCGGAGCGTGCCGAGTTCCTGGGCATTCCGGTGCGCATGCACCGCCTCGTGGTCTTCGTGCTGGCCGGGGCCACCACGGCCGCGGCCGGTGCGCTGGTGGCGCCCTGGGCGCAGATCGTCACGCCGGATCTGGCGCACTGGTCGAACTCCACCAACCCTATCCTCTACACGCTGCTCGGCGGCAGCGCCTATTTCTGGGGGCCTGCGCTGGGCGCGGTGGTGCTGTCGGCGGTGTTCTACCTCACGCGCACGCTGGCGGGCATGTCGGACATGGTCACCGGGCTGCTGTTGCTGGTCGTGGTGGTGTCGATGCCGGGCGGAATTCTCGGTCTGTTCGCGCGCTGGACGCGCAGGGAGGGCCCGCGATGAACCCGACCCTGCTCGAAGCCACTGCACTCGACCGATCGTACGGGCGCATTCGCGTGCTGCGCGACGTGAGTCTGACCGTCGGCACCGGCGAGTCGCATGTGGTGATCGGCCCGAACGGTGCCGGCAAGACCACGCTGTTCAAGGTGCTCACCGGCGAGTTGTACGCCGACCGTGGCGCCGTGCGCTTCGGAAGCCGCGACGTCACGCGCATGTCCGCGCACCAGCGTGTGCATCTGGGCTTCGGCCGCACCTTCCAGGTGGCCAAGGTGTTCCCCAGGCTCAGCGTGCAGGACAACCTGCGGGTCGCGCTCGAGGCGCGCGTGCGCCGCGCCAATCCGCTCGGCCGTGTGCCGAAGGCGCAGGCGGAGGCCTTTCCCGGCGCCATCGAGACGCTGCTCCACGACACAGGCTTCGGCGCCCAGCGCGACAGCATCTCGGGCATGCTGGCCTACGGCGACCGCAAGCGGCTCGAGATGGCGATGGTGCTGGCGCTTGAGCCCGCCGTGCTGTTCCTGGACGAGCCGACCGCCGGCATGTCGGCCGCCGAGCGCCACGCCACCGTCGAGTTGCTCAAGGCCGTCAAGCGCAAGCGCAGCCTCTCGATGCTCATGACCGAGCACGACATGTCCGTGGTGTTCGGCCTGGCCGATCGCATCTCGGTGCTGCACTACGGGCAGCTCATCGCCTCGGGCACACCCGAAGAGATCCGCACCAACGACAAGGTCAAAGAGGTCTACCTCGGCGACGGGGAAGAAGACCATGCTTGAGGTGCGCCAGTTGCACGCCCGCTACGGAGACAGCCGGGCGCTGTTCGGCATCGACATCGACGTGCCGGCGCAGGGCGGCGTGGCGCTGCTGGGGCGCAACGGCGCAGGCAAGTCGACGCTGATGAAATCGCTGCTCGATGCGGGACCGCAAACCAGCGGCGAGATCCGGCTCCATGGAAAGCCGTTGGCCGGCCTGACGACCGAGGCGCGTGCGCGGCTCGGGCTGGCACTGGTGCCCGAGGATCGGCGCATCTTCACCACGCTCACCGTGCGACAGAACCTCGAACTGGCCTGGCATGCGGTCGGCAACGCGCGGCCCACGATGAGCATCGACCACGTGTGCGCGCTGTTTCCGCTTCTGAAGGATCTGCTCGACCGCCTGGGCTATCAGCTCTCCGGCGGTCAGCAGCAGCTGGTGGCGGTGGCGCGCGGACTGATGGCCTCGCCGGTGCTGCTGTTGCTCGACGAGCCGGCCGAGGGCCTGGCGCCGAAGGTGGCGCAGGATCTGGCGCGCCAGGTGCGCGCTGCACGCGAGAAGCTCGGGCTCACCGTGCTGGTGGCCGAACAGAGCATCGCCTATGCGCGCCAGTGCACCGAGTACGTGTACCTGCTCGACAGCGGCGCGCTGGTGTTCCAGGGCGACTGGCCGGCCTTCGATGCGCGGCCGGAACTCAAGGCCCGCTACCTCGCCGTGTAGGCACCAGGAGACCGACTTGCGACTAGACATCAGCGGATGGAACGTTCATTGGGACGAGGGGCGCGCCGCGCGATGGGTGGCCGGTGGCCAGTGGCTCAACCGCACCCTCGCCGACGCGGTACGCGAGGCGGCGCAGACAGAACCCGGACGCGTCACGCAGCTTTGCGGCGGCCGCGAGGTCACGGCCGGCGAAGTGTGGGACAAGGCCCGGCGGCTGGCCTCGGCCCTGTGGCAGCACGGCTTTCGCGCCGGCGATGTCGTCGCGTTCCAGACGCCCAACTGGCACGAGGCCGCTTTCATCGACGTTGCGGCCTGCCTGCTCGGGCTGGTGGTGTGCCCGATCGTCACGATCTACCGCGACCGTGAGGTCGAGCAGATCCTGTCCGACAGCCGGACCAAGGGCATCTTCATCGCGGAGAACTTCCGCGGCTTCGACTTCGCCGCCATGCTCGCCCGGCTGCAGCCGGCGCTGCCTGCATTGCGGCATGTGTGGACGGTGCGCGGCACCCCGGGCACGGGCTGCGATCTTCAGGACCTGATCGCGACGGCGCCACCGCTGCCCGCGCTGCCACCGGTGTCGCCGGATGCCGTCAAGCTGGTGCTCTACACCTCGGGCACCACGGGCCGCCCGAAGGCCGTGCTGCACTCGCACAATTCGCTGATCCGCGCCACGCTGATGTGCGCGCGGCATTGGGGCATCGCGCCCGGCGACACGACGCTGATGCCATCGCCCGTCACCCATGTCACCGGCTTCAGCCACGCACTGGAGATGCCGTTCTACGGCGGTACGCGCTGCGTGCTGATGGAGAAGTGGGACGCGGCCGCTGCGGCCGCCATCATCGAACGCGAGCAGGTGTCGTTCACCATCGGTGCCACGCCGTTTCTTCAGGAACTGATGGACGTGGCCGAGTCACAGGGCCTCGCCCTGCCGTCGCTGCGCCTTTTTCCTTGCGGCGGCGCGGCGGTGGCGCCCGAGATCATCTACCGCGTGGCGCGCGTGCTGCCCAACTGCCGCGCGTTCCGCGTCTACGGCTCGAGCGAGGCGCCGATGATCACGCTCGGCTTCTGCGCGCCGGGCCAGGAGCGCCTGGCCGCCGAGACCGACGGCGAGATCGTCGACTATGAAGTCCGGGTGGTCGACGTCGAAGGCCATACGCTCGAAACGGGGCAGGAAGGCGAGATCTGCGCGCGCGGGCCGTCGCTGTTCCTCGGCTATGCCGACCCCGAGCATTCGGCCGAGGCCTTCGACGCCCAAGGCTTTTTCCGCACCGGCGACGTCGGCTATGTGACGGCCGACCACGCGGTGGTGTTCACCGGCCGCATCAAGGACCTGATCAATCGCGGCGGCGAAAAGATCAGCGCCAAGGAAGTGGAAGACCTGCTGCACCAGCACCCGGCCGTGATGAACGCGGCGGTGGTCGCGATGCCGCACGCGCGGCTCGGCGAAACGGTGTGCGCCTATGTGATCGCGAAGCCGGGGGCGAGCGTCACGGCGGCCGATATCACCGCGCTGCTCGACGCGGCCGGCGTGGCGAAGCAGAAGTACCCCGAGCGCTTGTTCTTCGTCGACGACTTTCCGAAGACGGCCTCGGGCAAGGTCAAGAAGGACCTGCTGCGCGCCGACGTGCGAGAGCGGTTGACCAAGGCCGCAGCATAGCTGCCTCGCTACTGCCCGACGACCGACCAGCCCGCCTGCTGGTTCGTCTTGTCGTTCTCGTACTCCCAGCGCGTGCCGCAGGCGTCGCATCGGTAGCTGGTGACGTTGACGGTGTGGCCGCCGCTGTCGCCGTCGCTGCGCTCTTCCTTGCGGCTGGACAGCTGCACCAGCTCCGCATGCCCGGGCGCGCGGCGCCAGTTGCGCTGGATGCCGGCGCATGAGGCGCAAAGCACCATTTTCTTCAATTCGGCCTGTCGGTTGGACTCGTTCGCCATGCGGCTTGTGCTCTCTCTGTGGAATGGTTCGCTCGGTCGAGCATGTTAGCGCGCACGGACCAGGAACGGCACAATGAGTGCACCATGCGTCCCCGGTTTCTCGTCCTTGTGATGGCCATCACGCTCGGCGCCGTCTGCAGCGCCGAGGTGGTTCGCTGCGCGGACGCCGCGGGCAATGTCAGCTACACCGACGGCGCCTGTCCCGCAGGCGCCCGCCCCGTGGGGCGCGTGGTGATCCCGCCGCCGGCCGATCCGGTCGTCGACGCCGACCGGGCAAGGCCATTGCAGCGCGAACCGACGGAGGCCGCCGCGCGCCTGCCGCCCGCACCCGCAGGCCCCATCGTCATCGACTCGCGCGGCCACAGCGGCAGCGGTGTCGAGCCGGCCGGCGATTCGCGCTGGAGCGATCGCGGTGCCGATGCCTGGGTGCCGGACGATGGCTACGCCGTCCCGGGCGCCTATCGCCGGCCGCCGCCGCCGCGCGACATGCGGCCGCGCGTGCGCCGCTGCGATGAAGCCGGTTGCGAGGACAGGCAGGGCAACCGGTACAACCATTCCGGACAGCTGGAACGCTACCAGAGCCTCGACGGCAGGACCTGCCGGCCGGTGGGGACGACCACGGTCTGCCGCTGAACGTGATCCCGCGCCGGCGCCGCCGCTATCGGGGGCAATCACCGCCAACGGACACGCTGCCGTCCTTGCATTCGGTCAGGATGGGTTCGCCGCGCGGGCGTGGCGCAGCGGCCCCGGGCTCGGCGCCGCGGTCGCGCTGGTAGACGATCTTCCGGCTGCCCAGCTCGCAACTGCCCACCACTTGGCCATCCGCGGGCGCCGCGGCATCGACCGTGGTGACCGTGAAGCGCGCCACGCCCGCCGCGGCGATCTTCGCCTCGATCTCGGCGCGCAGGGCCTCGCAGCTCTCGGCGGCGCTGGCGGCGCCGGCGAGAGCCCAGGCACAGCAAATCAGCCAGGGTTTGATCATGGGCGTCGATGCTCGCATGCGCCGACGCGATCCGCCAGCGCTTCTGCCGTACGGGCTCGACACAGATGTAGCGAAAGGTAGGCGCGCCGGTTCATCGGTCGCCGTGCTTGCGCGGCGATCCTGGCCTGTCAGTAAACTCGCCCCGTGACCTCACCCGCCCCCGCAGCCCATCCCATCCTCCTCGGTTGCATCGCCGACGATTTCACCGGCGCCACCGACCTCGCCAACAACCTGGTGCGCGCCGGCATGCGCGTGGTCCAGACCATCGGGGTGCCGGAAGGCCCGCTCGGCGCCGAGGTCGACGCCGTCGTGGTGGCGCTGAAGTCGCGCACCGTCCCCGCGGCCGAGGCCGTGGCGCAATCGCTGGCGGCGCTGCACTGGCTGCAGGCGCAGGGCGCGCGGCAGATCTACTTCAAGTACTGCTCCACGTTCGACAGCACGCCCGCAGGCAACATCGGCCCGGTCGCCGAGGCGCTGATGGACGCGCTGCACT
Source organism: Variovorax sp. P1_G12 (assembly GCF_056405555.1). NCBI lineage: Bacteria > Pseudomonadati > Pseudomonadota > Betaproteobacteria > Burkholderiales > Comamonadaceae > Variovorax > Variovorax sp. P1_G12. The sequence continues at coordinate 99,817 of NZ_JBFUBW010000021.1, forward strand.
GCGACTTCACGATCGCCACGCCGGCCTTCCCCGACAACAATCGCACCGTGTTCAAGGGCTACCTGTTCGCGGGCGAGGTGCTGCTCAACGAGAGCGGCATGCAGAACCATCCGCTCACGCCGATGACCGATGCCAACTTGGTGCGGGTGCTGCAGGCGCAGTGCCGGCGCAAGGTCGGCCTGATCGACCACGTCGCGGTGGCGCAGGGCGCCGAGGCGATTCGCGCGCGCATCGCGCAGTTGCGCAGCGAGGGCGTGGGCATCGCGATCGTCGACGCGGTGTCCAACGACGACCTGCTGCGCCTGGGTCCCGCGCTGGCCGGCATGCCGCTGGTGACCGCCGGCTCGGGCGTCGCGATCGGCCTGCCGGCGAATTTCGGCATCGCCCCCTCATCGACCGCGAGTGCGCTGCCGGCGCCGACCGGTCTCCGGGCGGTGGTGTCGGGCAGCTGCTCGCTGGCCACCAATCGCCAGGTGGCGGCGTTCATCGCAACGGGCCGGCCGGCGCTGGCGGTCGATCCGCTGCAGCTCGCGGCCGGTATCGACGTCGTCGGGCGGGCGCTGACCTGGGCCGAGCCGCTGCTGGACGGCGGCCCGGTGCTGGTCTATTCCACCGCCGACCCATCGGCCGTGAAGGCGGTGCAGGGCCGCCTGGGCGTGGAGGAGGCGGGCGCGATGGTCGAGCGCGCGATCGCCGCGATCGCGCGCGGGCTGGTGGCGCGCGGCGTGCGCCAGCTGGTGGTCGCGGGCGGCGAGACCTCCGGCGCCTGCGTGCAGGCGCTGGGCATCGCGCAGCTGCAGATCGGCGCCCAGATCGACCCCGGCGTGCCCTGGTGCCATGCGGCCGGCGAGGCGGCCGGCGGCGCGGGCTTGCACATCGCGCTCAAGTCCGGCAACTTCGGCAGCGACGATTTCTTCACCAAGGCCTTCGAGCTGCTGTGACGCACGAGCATCGCGCCCGCGAGGAAATCTGCCGCATCGGCCGCAGCCTGTTCGAGCGCGGCTACGTGCACGCCACCGCGGGCAACATCAGCGTGCGGCTCGACGACGGTTTCCTGATCACGCCCACCGATGCCTGCCTCGGCTTCCTCGATCCGGCCAGGCTGGCGCGCCTCGACAGCGGCCTGCGCCAGACCCACGGCGACCGCGCCAGCAAGACCATCGCGATGCACGCACGCATCTACGGCGCGGCCGCCGGCTTCGATGCCGGCACGCGCTGCGTGATCCACACCCACAGCACGCACTGCGTGGCGCTCACGCTGCGCGAGACCGGCGACGAACTGCTGCCGGCCCTGACACCGTACTTCGTGATGAAGGTCGGCCACGTGCCCGTGATCCGCTACCACCGCCCGGGCGCACCCGAGGCGGCGGCGCTGGTGGCCCAAGCCATCGAGCGCTATGGCGCCGCCGGCACGCCGATCCGCGCCGTGATGCTCGAGCGCCTGGGGCCCAACGTCTGGCACGACACGCCCGCCGCGGCGATGGCGGTGCTGGAGGAGCTCGAAGAAACAGCCAGGCTCTGGCTGCTTGCGAACGGGCCTGCGGATCCGCCCGATGGGCTCGGCGAGGCCGAGATCAACGAGCTGCGGCGCAATTTCGGGGCTCGTTGGTAATCGGGTGTGCGCGCAGTCCACGCACTGAGGGTCACGATGGGGTCGCGTCTTATGGATGACGCGCGTAGCGACTGGGCGGTTGTCCGACATGGCGGCTGAACGCCGTGCTGAACGTGCTGGCCGAGCTGTAGCCGACTTTTTCAGCGATTTCGGTCATGGCGACGCCATGGCGGCTGAGCAGGGTCTTGGCCAGCGCCATGCGCCAGGCCAACAAGTACTCCATCGGGGGCACGCCCACGGCACGCGAGAATCGCTCGAAGAAGGTGGATCGGGACAGGGCGGCCTCCTTGGCAAGCGCCTCCACCGTCCACGAGCGCGCAGGCGCGCTGTGCATCAGCCGCAATCCAACGGCCACCCGGGCATCCGCCAACCCACGCAGGAGCCCGGCCGGGGCGCTGTCACGGGTATGGGAGCGCAGCGCCTCGACCAACAGCAGCTCCACGAGCCTCCCCAGCACCAGGTCGCGGCCAGGTCGCGCTTCGATGCACTCTTCCCTGACCAATTTCACCAGCATCGACAGGCGCTCGATGCCTCGCACATGCAGCAGGGTTGGCAGCAGTGAGACCAGCAACGCGGCGTCGGGTGAATCGAATTCGAAGTAGCCGCCCAGCATGCGCACATCCGGGGGGCCTTTGCGCCTGCCGTGGCGCAACTCGCCCTCTGGCGTCGGTGCCTGCTTGGGGTCGAAGAAAACCGGCACCGCCGGCTCCATGCCCGACAGCGTGAACCCGGGCGTCGCCGGCATCAGCACGAAGTCGCCCGCCTCCAGGGTCACAGGCTCTTGCTTGTCCACGGTCAGAACGCACCGGCCTTCCAGCATCGCGCAGAAACTGGGCTGGCCAAAGTCCGAGTAGAGCACAGCCCAGGAACCGGCGCCGCTGATCACCTTCGAGAACACTGCACGCGGTCGCAGCAACGTGATGACCTCCGCGAGTGGGTCCACCATGTCCGGACTCCTGCCAAAGAAAATCGGACTTTAGATTGTAGTGAGTCCGGACTTGACCCGATATCGTGAGGCCACCTTCCACTGCAACCAAGGAGTCTCGTCATGAAAACCATCCTGATCACGGGCTGCTCTTCCGGCTACGGCCTGGAGACCGTTCGCCATTTCCACGCCAAGGGCTGGAACGTCGTCGCCACGATGCGCACCCCGCGTGCCGATCTCTTGCCGCTGTCGGCTCGGCTGCGTATGCTGCCGCTGGACGTGACCCGGCCTGAAAGCATCGCCCGGACACTGGAGGCCGCGGGGCCCATCGATGTGCTGGTGAACAACGCGGGGGTGGGTCTGTTCGGTGCCTTCGAGGCGACGCCCATGGAGACGGTGCGCGACATCTTCGACACCAACACCTTCGGCACGATGGCGATGACGCAGGCGGTCTTGCCGCAGCTCCGCGCGCGCCGGTCGGGCCTGGTGGTGAACGTGACTTCGAGCGCCACGCTGGCCCCCATGCCACTGGTGGCGGCCTACACCGCCAGCAAGACGGCCATCGAAGGGTTCACTGCGTCGCTGGCCTTCGAGCTGGAATCGTTCAACGTCCGCGTCAAGCTGATCGAGCCCGGATATGCGCCCACGACGCAGTTCACGGCGAATGGCGCGCAGCGAATGCAAGGGCTGATCCCGGATGCCTATGCGTCCCATGCCCAGTCGATCTTCGCCGCGCTGGGCCAGCCCGCGGCCGTCACGACCGCACCGGATGTGGCGCAAGCCGTATGGCATGCCGTGAACGATGCCTCTGCACGGCTGCGCTATGCCGCCGGTGCCGACGCGGTCGCGCTCGTGGGGCGGAACGCAGCGTGCGCCGGCATGATTGGCGACTGCGAGGTCGCGTCGTGATTGCGCTCGGATGAACGAGGGTAAAGGGATTTACCATGTCGACGGCCCCGCAATGCGGGAGAGTGGGCGGCAGTTTGCATGGGGCGAGGAAGGCGAAGGCCAGACCCCCTCAAACGCTCGGCACGCGTACCGGTCCCGACGAGGATGGAGGTTCCAACGATGCCAAGAGTCGCCATCATCGGATCCGGGCCGGGCGGCCTGATCGCGGCGCGCTACCTGCAATCCGAAGGCTTCGAGCCCGTGCTGTTCGAGCAGGCGCCATTGCCCGGCGGCCAGTGGAGCGGCGACGCGATCTGCAGCGGCGTATGGCCGTCGATGCGCACCAACACCAGCCGCGTGCTCACCCAGTTCAGCGACCTGCCGCATGCGCCGGGCCTCGCGGTCTATCCGTCCAGTCGCGAGATCGGCGACTACCTGCAGCTCTATGCGGACCGATTCGGCCTGACCGCGCAGATCCGTCTGCGCACCAAGGTGCGCGAGGTTGCGGCGGTGCCCGGGGGATGGGCCGTGCGCCATGACACGCGCGACGAAGAGATCTTCGAGAAAGCCGTGATCGCCTGTGGCCGCTTCCAGCATTCGCGGATTCCCGAGGTGCCGGGGCTGGCGTCGTTCTCGGGCAACGATGGCGTGGCGCATACCAGCGCCTACAAGCATCCCGAGCGCTACCGCGGCAAGCGCGTCCTCGTCGCGGGCTGCGCGATCAGTGCCCTCGAGATTGCCAGCGATCTTTGCATGCTCGGCGCGGCAAGGGTGGTCGTGTGCCACCGTCGGCAGCGCTATGTGTTGCCGAAGCTCGCGGCCGGGGTGCCTTCGGACCATCGCGTGTTCACGCGCTTCCAGGCGCTGGCGGAGGAGTCGCTGCCGCGCAGCGAATTCGGTGAGATGCTGAAGGAGCTGGTGGTGGGATGGGGCGGCAGTCCGGAACAGTTCGGTGCGCCAAAGCCCGCCGACAGCATCCTCGAGGCGGGCCTGACATTGAGCCAGCATTTTCTTCCGCTGGTGGCCGAGGGCCGCATCGAGGTGCGGCCGTGGTTCGACAGGGTCGAAGGCACGCGGGTCAGCTTCAGCGACGGGCGTGCGGAGACCTTCGACGGCATTCTGTTCGGCACCGGCTTCGAACTGAAAATGCCCTTCCTCGGCGCACCGATCCGCCGCACGCTCAACCTCGACGCCCAGCGGCTCGATCTTTATCAGCACACCTTCCATCCGCAGTTGCCCGGGCTTGCATTCGTGGGCCTCTGGGATCAGTCGGGCCCGATGTTTCCGCCGATCGAGTTGCAGGCCCGGTGGATGGCCTATGTGTGGAGCGGCGCCATCGCAGCGCCGACGCTGGAAGCGATGCACGTGGGCGTTGCCGAGTGCCGCGCGCGTGGCGCCCCACAGAAAACCAAGATGAACCTGATGGCCTTGCTGTTTGCGCGCGCCGCGGGCGTGGAGCCCGATCCGCAGCGCTGGCCTCAGCTTCGGCGTGCCCTGTTGTTCGGGCCGCTCGCGCCGGTTTCGTTTCGCCTCGAAGGTCGCGATGCGCTGCCGGATGCGGCCGACCGGTTTGCCGATGAAGCCAAGGCCTTCGGATGCATGCAGTCCTCGCAGTTTCAGGACTCCGAATTGCAGAAGCTGCGGCGACTGGCCTGCGTCGCGCAGTCTGCGCAGGTCGCCGCGTGGGCGGCTGCGCCACCGGTCGCACCATGATTCCGCGACGACTGCTTGCGCGGTGGCATGCATGCGTCCGCCTTGCCCCATGGCTGGCGGCTGCCCGGCATCATGCCGGGCAGTTGATGGCGCACAATGGCGTCCCCCCTGGCTCTCGCAAAAGGATTTCGACATGACACGTCTCGCCTGGATGATGCTGCTGCCCTTCCTGCTGGCGGCCTGCGCCTCGGGTTCCAAAGACGTCGAAAAGTCGGTGCAGCCCACGCTGGCGGCGGCCGAGGTCCCGAAAGTCAAGGCGCAGATTCTCGCCATGCGCGACAAGACGCTCGACCAACTCTTTGCCCAGAAGCCCGAGACTCGCGAGGAGTTGAGGAAGGCGGTCGGCTACGCGGTGTTCGACTCCTCGCAGATCAACGTCGTGCTCTTCGTCGGGGCGCGCGGCACAGGCGTGCTGGTCGACAACGCGACGCAGGCGCCTACCTTCATGCTGGCAACGCGCGCCGGTACGGGCCCGGGTATCGGCTACAAGGATTTCCGCCAGGTGATGGTCTTCAAGAACAAGGAAGTGTTCGACCAGTTTCGCAGACTCGGCGCTGACGTGGCTGCGTCGGCCGACGCCACGATGAAGCTGCGCTCCGAGGGTGCGTCCGCGGACCTGTCGACCTCCTTCAATCCCTTCATCTCCACCTACCAGTTCACCGACCAGGGCCTCTTGCTGCAGGCCAACTGGGGCGGCGCCGCCTTCGTGCCCTACGCGCAGTTGAACCAGCCCCAGTAACGCTCCGGGCCTTCGCTCTGTCGGATCGAAGGCGTCAGTGTGCGAAGCATCGCTTCCACCAGCAAGCCGGGGCGTTGCGCGCCTTCGACGATGACGGTGTCGTTGAATTGAAAGTTCGGCACGCCGTGCATGCCGAGCGCCGCCGCCGGAACGGGAAATCCGGCCACCTCATCGGGCTATGCTGGCGGCGCTTTCTTCAAGAGATGGTTGCTATGAACAAGAGACTTGCCGCTTCACTGGTGCTGGCCATGGCCGCGTGGAGTTCGTATGCCGCAGACCTCGGCATCGTCATCGCCGGGCCCGTGGTCAGGAAAAATCTTCCTTCCGGCTCCGGCATGGCCTGGCACGCGGGAAGGTACTTCGTGGTTGGGGACGATTCCCCCTATCTGTTCACGCTGAATCGCAAGTTCGCGATCACCGATCGTTCCCTGCTGCAGGACTTTCCGGTTCAAAAGAACGGCCGCATCGCCAAACACATCAAGCCGGACTACGAGGCGATGGCCACCGTGGCATGGAACGGGGCTGTCTGGAATCTGATCCTGGGCTCCGGCGGCAAGAAGGGGGCGCGGGAAACCGGCCTCCTGGTCGCCACGGATGGCAAGTCCGCCTCGCAGGTACGGGACATGGCCGTGCTCTACCGGGACTTCGCCGCGCTCGCGGGTTTCAAGGGCGGCCAGATGGTCAACATCGAGGCCCTGGCCGTGGCCCATGGCGATGCCTATTTCTTCAACCGGGGCAACGCCGACCGGAACCTCCTTTTCAAGGTGGCGCTCGACGACCTCATGGCCTACATGACCGGCAAGGCCGACAAGATCACGGAGATCCGCCTGCATGAGGCCAGGCTGCCGCAACTGCAGGGGATCGAGGCGGGATTCTCGGGTGCCGACTACTGGCCCGAGATCGACAGCCTGGTCTACAGCGCGTCCGTGGAGGGCTCCGACAACGCCTACGCCGACGGTGCGGTGCTGGGCAGCTACCTGGGGCTGATCCCCCTGTCCACGTTGAAAGATGGAGCGCCACTGGACCTGACCCGAAGCGCGCAGCGCCTGTCCAAGGCCGGAGTGCCGCTCAAGACCAAGGTGGAGTCCATCGCGCTGACGCACACGGGACGGCGTCGCGCCACCGGTGCCCTGGTCAGCGACAACGACGACGGCAGCAGCGAGTTCTTCGACGTCGTGTTGACCATCAAGCCTGCGCCGCTGCATTGATTGCACTCTGGAAGCGATCGGGTCTGCACGTCGTTGACCGTTGCCGGCCGACGCCCGGATTACGATAAGCTGAGTTCCAGCCACCAGCAGTCATATCAAGGCGGCGCCGGTACGGCTTCGCTCAAGCTGCTCCGACCATGCCAACCGAGGTCTTCGCCATGCTCCAAATGCGTCCCGGGTGCGAGTGTTGTGACCGAGACTTGCCGCCCGATTCGGCAGCCGCGCGGATTTGCTCCTTCGAGTGCACGTTCTGCAGCGATTGCGCCGGCCAGCGCCTGGGCGGAATCTGCCCGAACTGCGGCGGTGAGTTGCTTGCGCGTCCACGACGCTTGGCCAGCAAGCTCGAAAAATACCCGGCTTCGACCACGCGGGTGTTCAAGCCCGAAGGTTGCGCAGCCGCACCCTGAGCTTCACCCTGCCAAGCGCGGTCGCGTCGCCGACCGGACGTTTCCGCTCAACCTTCAAAAAAAAGAAGAACGATGAGACTGCGCACTCCCTTTCAGTTTTCGAGCGCCTCACAAGAGGTGCGGCCCGTGACTCCATGGCTGGCGGTGGCCGCGTTGCTCACTGCTTGCGGAGGAGGTGGCGGTGGAGGTGGAGGTGTCGTTGGCGGCACCGCGACCCCTGCCCCAGCCGCACAGACGTCCGCCCAACTGCCGGCCAAAGAGGCGCTCAATGCTCGAGCGCGAGGCCTGGAGCTCGACACGACCTACGTGCCGCCACCCGGCGATCCGCTGGAGCACCACACCGCCGGCTTTGCCAAGACGATGTGTTCGGCGGTGTTCATCACCGGGCTGGATCCCGATTTCGCGGCCGAGAGCGTCGGCTACTTCACGGCACCGTATGAACAACGCAAGAAGGTGGGAAAGCCGGTGATCGACCGTGCGCGGAAAGAAATCCGCATCACGATCCCGAACGGCCCGACCCTGGTCGCGCGCCACTTCGGCTCGCAGGGTTGCATCACCCTTCCGCCTGGCCAGGACGACGTCTTCTTCAAGCCGGTGGAGATCAAGAGCGCATTGCCGGATCCGGCGGAAGTACCCTGGCCGATGGGGGACGTGCTGCCCACCGACCCGCCACCGGCCGGCGTCGACATGGCGAAAATCGGCCAGGCCGTGGAGGCCGCGTTTGCGCCCGACGCGTACACCGAAGCGTTCGTGGTCACGCACAAGGGGCGGCTCGTTGGCGAGCGCTACACGAACGGCATCGGGATCACAACGCCGCTCCAGTCCTGGTCCATGGGCAAGAGCGTGGTTGGAACGATGATGGGCGTTCTTGTCCAGCAGGGCGTCTATCAGCTCGACCAGCCCGCGCCAATTCCCGAGTGGCAAGGCGCCGACGATGGCCGGCGGAAGATCCGCATCTCGGACATTCTTCGCATGTCGAGCGGGCTGCGCATCAAGGCGCCGGACGATCCGGACTTCGACCCCAACGGCTCCTACCCCGATCACCTCTACTTCTACACCGGACGGAACAACGCGTTCACTTACGCGGCGACCCGGCCTCAGCAGTGGCCCCCCAACACCGTGGGCCGCTACCGCAACACCGATCCGGTGCTTGCGAGCTACCTGATTCGCCTCGCAGTCGAAAAGCGCGGCGAGGACTACCTCTCGTTTCCACAGCGCCATCTCTTCGACAAGATCGGCATCCGCAGCATGGTGATGGAGACCGATCCCCACGGCAACTTTCTCACGCAAGGCTACGAGGCGATGTCGGGGCGCGATTGGGCGCGCCTGGGCAATCTCTACCTGCAGGACGGCGTATGGAAGGGTGAGCGGATCCTGCCGGAGGGGTTCGTGAACTTCGTGAGCACCGTCGCCCCCGCCTGGGCGGCGGACAAGCGCATGATCTACGGTGGCTTCTTCTGGATCAATGGAGCGGCGACCTATGCCGTGCCGCAGACCGCGTACTACATGTTGGGTGCGGGCGGCCAGTTCGTCTTCGTGGTTCCATCGCACGAGCTGGTCGTCGTACGCCTGGGCCACGACAAGGGGGAGCGCTCCGGAGTGACCAGCCTCAACAAGGCCCTTGCGCTGCTGATGGAAGCCGTGCCTCGCGCGCAGTAGCGAAAATCGCCGCATGCCCCACGCCGTCTCCCTCCTGCGCGCCGCCCGCCTGGCGCGCAGCGTCAAACCCTTTCTCGCCCGTGGTGGATTCAAGCGCGAGCGTTGCGCGGGCTGCCGGCTCGTCCCCAGCCATTGCATGTGTGCCTTGCGCCCGTCGGTGGCCACACGCGCAGGGGTGTGTCTGCTCATGGCCGATATCGAGCCACTCAAGCCAAGCAACACGGGCTGGCTGATCGCCGACGTGGTGGCCGATACCTTTGCCTTTGGCTGGGCGCGCACCGAAACCGACCCCGCACTTCTGGCCCTGCTGGGCGACCCGCAGTGGCAGCCCTACGTGGTGTTTCCGGGCCAGTATGCGGCGCCCGAGCGGGTGGTGCGCACCGTGCAGCCGCCTGAGACCCGCAGTGGTGTGACCGGAAAACGCCCGCTGTTCATCCTGCTGGACGCGACCTGGGCCGAGGCCCGCAAGATGTTCCGTCGAAGCCCTTACCTGGATCCACTGCCGGTGCTGAGCCTGCAGCCTGACCAGATATCGCACTACAAGCTGCGCCGCTCCGGCCGCGACGACCACTTCTGCACCAGCGAGGTGGCTGCCTTGTGCATGAACCTGGCGGGAGAACACCTTGCCGAGCAAACCTTGGAGGCCTACCTGGCGGTATTCACCCATCACTATCTGCATGCGAAGAACCAGCAGCCCATTGCCTGGGATGGCACGGCGCACCAGCGGTTGCGCGAGGTTTCTCTCTTGGGACAAGCATGAACATTCCCTCAAGCATCGCCACTTTCTGGGACGCCTTCTGCGCCGAGATGGGAGAAGACTGCGCCGCCCGGTTCTTCGAGGCGTTCCACTTCGATGACAACGAAGCCGATGCCGACGCACTTGCGGACCTGGTACTCGCAGGTGTCAAACGGGCCACTGCCAGTCTCGTCTGGTCGTTCGAGAATGCCGGCGGCTCGCCACCCAAGCCGGGCGCCCTCAGTGTGGTCACCTACTGGGACGGAAAGCCTGCATGCGTCATCGAGACGCTGAAGGTCGAGGTTGTGCCCTTCGAGCAAGTCGGCGCAGAGTTCGCCGCGAGCGAGGGGGAGGGCGATGGATCGCTGGCGTACTGGCGCCGCGTTCACTGGGCCTACTTCGGCCGCGAATGCGCGCGCCTGGGCCGAGAACCCAGTCAGGTCATGCCTGTTGCGTGCGAGCGGTTCAGAGTCGTCTACAGAGCCGGCACCTGAAGGTACGACCTCGTCGTGTTCGTGTCGCAAGGCTCCCGAAATCGGAAGCTAAGGTGTGCCACCTTTGCCTTGGTGTTCACGCGGCGGGCTCATGCTCCACGCGAAGCATTCCAAGCGCGCGAACCAGGTCTGGCACGCCACGGGCGGCCATCTTCACCAGCGCGTTGGCTCGATAGACCTTGACCGTGCGCGCGGAAATCTCAAGGGCCTGGGCGATTTCCTTGTTCCGATGCCCAGCGCCCACCAGGTGCGCCACTTCTTGTTCGCGCGGGGTGAGCGACGCGTAGCACATTCTCATTCTGCCCAGTCGCACTTGTCTTCTGTACCGCGTGAGTCCTTTGGCCATGGCATTGTCGATTGCGCTCACGAGCGCCGCATTGCCGAAGGGCTTCAGAAGCAGGTCGGAGGCGCCAGCCTTCATCACGGACACGACATCTGCCGGGCTCGGCCTTGTCGCGATGACGATGCCGGGAACACCACAATCCGCTCCCTGGGCCAGCAGCGCCAGAAGTTCGTTCGGCATTTCGCGAGCATCGATGTCGACGACCAGACAGCCTGCTTCGCCGCCAATGCCCGACTCCGCAAACGATTCCCAGCACGCGTGGGCGCGAACCCCATGCCCTTCATTCCGAAGGGTCTGATCCAGAGCCGTGTGAATTTCACCATCTACCCCGACCAGGCGAACGACCCCTCTGTCGCCCCCGGCTCCCATACAAACAATACTCACACTCGTCGCCACCCTCTAGGAATTCTCTGGCCTCGAAAGGGCCTCCAATAATAAAAAATAAAAATGGGGCACGCAGCCTGGCTGCCGATCAGGGATGACCGGCACGCCTAGAGGCGCGATCGCTGACGCGAAGCCCTCTCAGATTTGAATCAGAACGAATTGAAATCGGCCGCTCATTGGCCGCACGAGCACGTGCGTCATCGAGGAGCAAGTCCGCAACCAAAACCCAGGTGGCTCTGGAAGCTCAAAAGCGACGATCGGTTTGCCAATTCACCTCGCCACTGCGATTTCAACGCAGCCGTGAGTTTAACGCCGATCGAGTTGCGCACCGGATACGAAAGCCGCACCCGTCGAGGACGTGAATTGTGTCCTGTCAAAAAAAGCAGTACTTTTTGTTGCGGAATAATGCAACTACATGTATCTTTGCGCCCGTTTGCGCAGCGGCCCCGCCGTGTAGGGGCGGTGGGAACACAAGGCGTTCCTGGCCAGCAACGCAGCAAAACAACACAAACACATCTTGATGGAGACGAGTGAATGAGAAAGTGGATTCTTGCCGCCGGCATCCTGGCCGCGGCGACATTGGCATCTTGCGGCGGCGGCGGCGGCGGCGGTGGGGGAGGCGGCGGCATCGGTGGCATCACAGGCGTGGCCCCCAAGCCGGCCTTGACCGCGTCGGTGAAGATCAACGGGCAGGCCGCAACGGCCCAGAGCGCAGACCAGTACGCCGTGAAGCCCGGCGACACGGTGGAGATCACGCCCAGTCAGAGCGTCGCGTGGACCGGCAGCAGTTCGCCGGCCGGCATCACCGCCAAGGGCCTCGCCAGCACACTCACCCAATGGAGCGCGCAGCTGATCAACGAGACCTCCTCGCCGGCCACCTACACGGTGACCGCGTCGGCGGGCGCCGAAGCAGCAAACACCAAGGCGCTGCAATTCGTGGTGGCGGGCGCCGACCTGCGCAACGGAAGCTACAAGGCCTTCGCCACCAACGGAACCCGGCAAACGCTTGCGCTCGACTTCGACACCCGCGCCTACACCTGGACCGACAGCAACAACGCCGTGCTCGCCGGGACCTTTGCCGCGGATCCCAATGAGGCTGGCACGTATGTCTTCCAGTCCGCCCGGATCACCACCGCAGCGAACACCGCGCGCTTTCGTGTCAACCAGGACACCGTGATCGGCGCATTTCCCTTCGTCGTGACGCAATCGGCGACCGAGATCCATGCCATCCAGCCTTTCGTGGCCTCGCGAGCGCTGGAAACGCAGCAGGCGGCACTGGACGGCGTCTACAACCGCTTCGGCATCGACGTAGGCCCGACTGCGCAGAACTCCGATATCTCCCAGTTCGAGATCTCGGGAGGAGGCACCAAGCTCGTTCGCTGCAACGCCGCCAACATCTTCCGGATCGAACTCTGCCCGATCGCTGATCAGCAGACCTGGCAAATCTCCCCCGGCAGCGTGAGCGGCATGTGGACCATGGTTGAATCGGCCTCGCCTTCGAACACCGCCAACATCGCGCTGGCGCGCATCGGCGACCAGAAGATTTTCCTGATTGCCGGGAAGTCCGCGAGCGACCCGCGCACCGCCGTTTTCCGGATCGGCGTGCCCGAAGGCAATGCCTGGCCTGCCGGCACCGGCTACGGCTCCGCCACGCCGGGCTCGTGGGCCCGCGTACAGGTTTCGGCCAACAACACGTCGACGCGCAGCGGCGTCGCGACCGATGGCAGCGCGGTGCAGACCTCCAATGCTTTCAATGCGATGGGAGCCAGCCAACCGAATGGAATGCGCAGCTTGCCCAACGCGAGCACGGGCGCTTTCTACTTTGCGATGCAGGGCGCCAAGGTCTTCGCCATCATCGGTGCCAACGATCCCGCGCATGGCACCAATGGCTATCTGCAGATCAACTTGATGGATTGAGGCCACGGCTGGCTGCGACGGCCCGATCAGGACTTTCCCGGCAGTTCGCCGGCCCCCCCCAGCGCCTTCGACACCGCCACCAGGCCCAGCGCCAGCCGGCTCGTGCTTTCGGTGTACTCGCGCTGCGCCTGCAGCCAGGTGCGCTGGGCGTCGAGCTGAACCAGGAAATCGGTCAGGCCATGGTCGTAGCGCACGCGGGCCAGCTCCAGCGCGTCGCGGCTGCTGCGCTCCCGCACGGCCAGCTGCACGTTGCGCAGCCGCTCGGCCGAATAGACGCTCAATGCATCGTCGATCTCGTGCCAGGCCTTGAGCACGGTCTGCTGGTAGGCCACGGCGGCCTCCTGCTGCTGCTGCTCGCGCAGGGTCACGGTGGCGCGCCGGCGCCCGCCATCGAAGACCGGTATCTGCAGGCTGGGCCCGACGAACCACTGGCGGCTGCCCCATTCGCCGAAGGTGCTGGCCTCGACCGACTCGAAGCCGAAGTTGGCGCCGAGCGTGATGCGCGGATAGAGCTCCGCCACCGCAACGCCGATGTTCGCGGTGGCCGCATGCAGCTGCGCCTGGGCGAGCTGGATGTCGGGACGGCGCAGCGCCAGCTCCGAGGGCAGGCCGAGCGACAGGTCCGGCAGCGGGCGCTCGGTCGTGTCGGTCGGGCCGGCCAGCTGGGCCTGCAGCGCGCCGGGCCTCTCGCCTACGAGCAGCGTGATCTGGTTTGCGGCCACCGCCTCCTGCACCAGCAGTTGCGGCACGCGCGCGCGCAGATCGGCCGTCTGGGCCTTCTGCCGCGTCACGTCGAGGTCGGTCGTGAGGCCGGCGTCGGCGCGCGCCCTGACCAGTTCGAGCGTTTCCTCGGCCGCGGCGATGTCGGCGCGCGCGATGCGGATCTGGCGCTGTACCGCGCGCAGCTCGAAATAGTGGCGCGCGAGCTCGGCCTGCACGCTGAGCTGCACTTGCGCCAGCAGTGCCCGCGAGGCGGCGACGTTGGCATCGGCTGCCTCGATCGAGCGCCGCACGCGGCCCCAGACGTCGATCTCCCAGGAAGCGTCGAAGCCGGCCTGGAAGAGGTCGTGCGGTTCGCTCAGCGTCTGGATCAGCTGCTCGCGGTTGGCCGGGTTGAGGGCGCCGATCAGGCGCGTCGGATCGCCGTCCTCGCTCTGGCGTATGCGCCGCGCGCCGGCGCTGGCGTTGACCTGCGGCACCCGCTGCGACTGCACGACCAGCAGTTGCGTGCGGCTTTGCGCGAAGCGAAGCGCCGCGGTCTGCAGGTCGGGGCTGGCGGCCAGGGCGCGGGCCTCCAGCGCATCGAGCACCGGGTCGCCGAACATGGTCCAGGCGGCCGGCGGCGCCATGCTCGTGCGCTCGCGCTCCTGCGGCGCGATCAGCTCCGGCGAGCCGCCGTGCCAGGCCGAGAAGCTGGGCGGCGAGGCCGGCACTTCGGGCTTGAAATCGGGGCCGACGGCGCAGCCGGCCAGCATCAGCGCGGCCAGCCCCGCCGTGCGATGCAGTGAGCGAAGGGAGCTTGTCATGTCGGTGTCCTTGCAAGGGAGCGGCTCAGACCAGCCGATGGCGGAACAACCAGGCCGCCAGCGGCAGCGTGACGGCCGCGATCACCAGCAGCGGGATCAGGTTGTGCCAGACCGCGGCGAGCCCGACGCCTTCGAGATAGACCCGCTGCACCAGGTCGATCGCGAAGCGCAGCGGGTTGGCCAGCGTCGCGATCTGCAGCGCCTGCGGCATATTGCTGACAGGGGTCGTCAGGCCCGACAGCAGCATCATCGGCATGATCAGCACGAAGGTGTAGAGCATGGCCTGCTGCATGTTGGCCGACACCGCCGAGATCGACAGGCCGATGCCGACGCTGGCGACGGTGAAGCAGGCCAGGCCGGTGTAGAGCGTGAGGAAGGAGCCCGCCATCGGTACCCGGAACCACAGCAGCGTGATGAGCAGCACCAGGGTGGACTGCACGAGGCCGATCATCACCGGTGGAATGGCCTTGCCGATCATGATCTCGGTGGGCGACAGCGGCGTGACGAGCAACTGGTCGAAGGTGCCTTGCTCGCGCTCGCGCGCCACGGAGAGTGCGGTCAGCAGCAGGGTCTGGATCATGCTGAGCGCGGCGATCAGGCCGGGCATGAAGTTCCAGCGCGTTTCGAGGTTGGGGTTGAACCAGGCGCGCGATTCGATCGCGATCGGCGCCTGGCGCCCGCCGTGCTGCCGGCGCCATTCGTCGTTGAAGCTGGCCACGACCGAGCTCACGAAGCCCGCCGACGAGCCTGCGGTGTTGGAGTTGCGCGCATCGATGATGACCTGGATCGGTGCCGCCTCGCCCGCGTGGAGCTGCTGCGCGAACTGGGGCCCGATCTGGATCACGACCAGCGCGTCCTGCGCATTGACGATCGGCGCGATCTGCTCGGGCGAGGTGAGCGTCGCCGCGCGGCGGAAGACGCCGGTGCCGTCGAGCCTGGCGATGAGCGCGGTCGAGGCGCCGCTGCGGCTCTGGTCGAGCAGCGCGTAGTCGACGCGGCTCAGGTCGTAGGTGGCGGCATAGCCGAACAGCAGGCTTTGCATCAGCGCCGGCACGATCAGGATGACCCGGCTGGACGGGTCCTTGAGGATCGCCAGCAGCTCCTTGCGGCAGAGGTGGGCGACGCGCCGCACGAAGTCGATGAATGAGCCGTTCATGATCCTCAATCCAGCGTCTTGCGCGTGACAAAGCGCGCGACGCCGAGCAGCACCACCGCGTAGGCGATCAGGATCGCGCAGTTCCTGAAGATCAGCGACCATACGTTGCCCGCGAGGAACAACGTGCGCAGCAGCTCCATGAAGTAGGTCGCCGGCAGCGCCTGGCCCACGATGCGGACGACCATCGGCACGTTGCGCAGGTCGAACAGAAAGCCCGACAGCATCAGCGACGGCAGGAAGCTCGAGATCAGCGCCACCTGGCTCGCGAGGAACTGGTTGCGCGTGACGGACGAGATGACCAGGCCCACGGCCACCGCGACCAACAGATAGAGCATCGCGCTGACGACGAGCGCGATGAGCGAGCCATGCATCGGGACCTCGAACAGGAAGCGCGCGGCGATGAGGCACAGCAGCAGCCCGACCATGCCGATGCCGAAGTAGGGAATGATCTTCGCCAGCAGGATTTCCACCGGACGCACGGGCGTGACGAACAGGGCCTCCAGCGTGCCGCGCTCCCATTCGCGCGCCATCACGAGCGCGGTGAGAAAGGCGCCGACCAGCGTCATGATGAGCACGATCAGCCCCGGCACGAGGTACCAGGTGCTGGTGTTGGCGGCGTTGAACCACAGCCGCTGCTCGATGGTGACCGCGCCGACGCCGGGCGCCGCGACGGCGCCGCGGTCGGCCAGCCGCACCGCGTTCTGTGCCAGGGCACCGCTCGCGTAGCGCAGCACGATGCCGGCCTTGTTCGCATCGGCGCCGTGCACGATCACCTGGATGCTGGCGTCGCCGGCCGCGAGCCGGCGCGAGAAGTCGCCGGGCACGCGCACGATGCCGTCGACCTTGCGCTGGTGCATCAGCACCTCGGCCTCGTGCATCGAGGTCAGCATCACCGGCGAGATGTACGGCGTGAGCTGCAGGCCCGCGACCGCCTGCACGGCGGTGGGCGAGGTGTCTTCGAGCACCACGGCCATCGGCGCGTTCCTGACGTCGAGCGAGAGCCCGTAGCCGAAGATCAGGATCAGGATGATCGGCAGCAGGATGCCGATCGCGAGGCTGCTCGGGTCGCGCACCAGCTGCCGCGTCTCCTTGCGCGTGAGCGCGATCAGCCGTTGCCAGAAGCGGCTGTGGGCGGCCGGAGGCTGCGTGGGCGCGGTCATGGCGATGCTTTCGCGGCGTCGCGGGCCTGCGTCACGATGTCGATGAAGGCCTCTTCCATGCTGAGCCGGCTGTCGGGGGCGCTGCCCGCCTGCACGCGCACCTGCTGCGGCGTGCCGATGGCGAGCAGCTTGCCGGCGTCCTGGATCACGATGCGGTCGCAGTACTCCGCTTCTTCCATGAAGTGCGTGGTGATGATCACCGTCACGCCGGCCTCGGCCAGCGCCGTGATGCGGCGCCAGAACTCGCGCCGCGCCAGCGGATCGGTGCCGCTCGTGGGCTCGTCGAGAAACAGGATCTCCGGCTCGTGCAGCAGGCCGGTCGCCATCGCCAGACGTTGCTTGAAGCCGCCGGGCAGCTGGCCGCTGGTCGCATGCGCCTGGCCGAGCAGGTCGAATTGCTGCAGCACCGTCTGCATGCGCTCGCGAAGCCGCTGCCCGCGCAGGCCGTAGGCACCGCCGAAGAACTGGAGGTTCTCGGTGACGGTGAGGTTGCCGTAGAGCGCGAACCTCTGCGAGACGTAGCCGATCCGCCCGCGTGCCTGCGCGCGCGCGGTGCGCAGGTTCAGGCCGGCCACCTGCAGGAAGCCGCTGCTGGCCGGCAGCAGCCCGCAGAGCATGCGAAAGGTGGTGGTCTTGCCGGCGCCGTTGGGACCGAGCAGGCCGAAGATCTCGCCGCGCCGCACGTCGAATGTGGTGCTCGCAACGGCGGTGAAGTCGCCGAACTTGCGCACCAGGTCCTTCACCTGGATGACGATCTCCTGCGCGTCGGCGGCGGGCGGTGCCGACTGCGCGGGCGGGTGTGGGGCGGCCGTCGCGGCTGCGGCTTTCTGCTGCGTGCGCAGCAGCACCATGAAGCCGTCCTCCAGGCGCGCGGGCACGGGCGCCACCGGCGCGCCCGCGAGCAGGGCGTTCACGGACGCGGCCTGCGCCTCGGGCCGGCGGATGAAGCGCACTTCACCGCCTTGCGGCACGGCATCGATGATCGAAGCGGGCGCATCGAGCAGGCGCGCCTGCAAGGTGCGCGGCGCCGTGCCGCGAGGCGGCGTCGAGACGAAGCAGAAGCCGTTCGCGAGGTCGCGCAGCTGCTGCGGCGCGCCTTGCGCGATCAGCCGGCCGCCATGCAGCACGAAGACCTGCGCGCAGCGCTCGGCGTCGTCCAGGTAGGCGGTGCTGACGATCACGCTGAGGTGCTCTTGCTCGACCAGCTGCTGCACGATCTCCCAGAGCTCGCGCCGCGACAGCGGGTCGACGCCGACCGTGGGCTCGTCGAGCAGCAGCAGTTCGGGCGAGCGCACCAGGGTGCAGGCCAGGCCCAGCTTCTGCTTCATGCCACCCGAGAGCTTGCCGGCCGGGCGGGCCGTGAAGCGGCCCAGGTCGGTCATCGCCATCAGGCGCGCATAGCGCTCGCGCCGGGTTGCCTTGTCGACGCCGTGCAGGTCGGCATAGAGGTCGAGGTTTTCCTGCACGCTGAGGTCCTCGTAGAGGCCGAAGCGCTGCGGCATGTAGCTGATGCGGTCCTGCACCGCCTGCGGTTCGCTCGCCACGTCGATGCCCAGGACCTCGAGCCGGCCCTGGTCGGCGCGCATCAGCCCGGCCGCGAGCCGCAGCAAGGTGGTCTTGCCGGAGCCGTCCGGGCCGACCAGGGCGGCCAGCGTGCCGGCGGGGATCTCGAGCGAGACATCGTCGAGCGCCAGCGTGCCCTCGGCCGAGCCCTTCTGCGCAAAGCGCTTGCGCAGGCCGTGTCCCAGCAGCGCCGGCGCGGCGGGGTCCATCAGCGCGGACTCCCCGCCGTGAGCGCGTCGCCGTCCAGCGCGAGGCGCACCGTCACCGGCATGCCCAGCCGCAGGCGGTCGCCGGGGTCGTCGGCGAGCACGCGGATCTCATAGACCAGGCTGCTGCGCAGCTGCTCGGTCTGGACGGTCTTGGGCGTGAACTCGGCCACCGAGGAGATGTAGCCGACCTTGCCCTGGAGCGGCTCGCCGGGGTGGCTGTCGGTCGACAGCGTCGCGGCCATGCCCGGCCTGACGCGCCCGAGGTCCGCCTCGGTGACATAGGCGCGCACCCACTTGGGGTCGGTGATCGCGAGCGTGAAGACCGGCCGCTGCGGCGACGCCATGTCGCCCGGCTCCATCAGGCGCGCGCGCACCACCGCATCGATGGGCGCGCGCAGCCGGGCTTCCTGCAACTGGTGGCGGAGCACCGCGAGCGCCGCGGTGGCGACATCGAGCTGCGCCTGGGCCTGTGCGATGTCTTCCTTGCGCGGACCGGCGACCACCAACTGCTGCGCCTTGCGCGCGTTCTCGAGCTGCGCCTCGGCCACCTTCCGGCGCGCCTGCGAGGCGTCCAGGTCCTGCTGGCTGACCGCGCGCCCCGCGGTGGTCTGGCGGATCGATTGCAGCCGCTCGAGCTGCTGGCGGGCCAGCTCGGCCTCGGCCTGGGCGGCGGCGACCTGGGCGCGCGACTGCGCCACTTCCTCGGGCCGGCTGCCGGCCTTGAGGCGCTGCAGCACTTGCGACTGACCGGCGATCTGGGCTTCGGCCTGGGCCGCCTGCAGCTGCAGCGTGCGGGTGTCGAGTTCGCCCAGCACCTGCCCGGCCTTCACGCGGTCGCCTTCCTGGACCTCGAGCCGGGCGATGCGCTCGTTGCCATTGAAGGCCAGCGACACCTGCCGCAGGTCGACGTTGCCATAGAGCACCAGTGAGTGCGCATCGGCGGGCTGCCGGTGGAGGTACCAGGCCGCGAAAGCGGCGGCTGCCGCCAGGACGACGGCGCCTGCAAGGATCGGTTTCTTGTTCATGGTCTGCTCTCGCGCGCCGGAGTGCTGGGCGCCAAACCAGTGAGGCGCTCACGCCTGCCTCCGCAGCGTCCCGCCCATCGTGCCTGAAGTTGCCAGCGCCGCAAACGCCCAACCAGCCGTCCTTGACCAGGCTGCCGGCGAACTCCTCGGAAAACCGCCATCGCGGTCGCGCCGATGGCGCGCGGCGAGGATCTTTAGGCGCGGGCCCCCCGGGCGTTCACGGCGCCCGGTGACACAACGGCGCCTCGCGCCAAGACTAAGATGTCAGCCGCCATGCGCAATCCTCGACATCGCACAGGTCCGCCGCGCCTCCGGGTGTGGGTGCTGTGGCTCGCGTTGTTGCTGCCCTTGGCCCAGCTCGCCGCCGGCGTGCATGCCTTGTCGCACACCGTCGACCCGATCGGCGGCAAAGGGCCACCCCCGTCTTCCACATGTGATCTTTGCCTGACGGCGGCCGCTTTGCATGGCGGCGCGCTCCGCTCCGAGCCGCCGTGCCTTCCTTGTTCCATCGCCCGCTACGAGGCACCGCAAGGAGCCTCTGGAGGCGCCTGGCAGGAGCTGCTGGCCCCTGCCTACAGGAGTCGAGCCCCGCCGCACGCTTCGCTCTGATTGTTGACCGACCCGCCTTTCTCCGGGCGGACGCATTCCAACGTCTTTGCCATGAGCGTCGATAAATGAACCAGCTCTATCGGGCGAGCCTCGCGCTCGCCTTCGTCGTGCCCCTCGCCGCGATGGCCGAATCCTCGCCTTCCGATGTCGAAGCGCTGCGACGAGAGATCAACGCGATGCGCGCGGACTACGAGGCGCGCCTCCAGGCACTCGAACAACGAGTGAAGGCAGCCGAAGCGGCATCGTCCGCCACCAGCGCAGCCTCGGCCGCAACTGCACCCGTAACTGCACCCGCAACAGCCGCGCCACAACCGCCAGCGCCTCCGCCAGCAAGCGCGGTGGCTTCCACCGGCGCCGGCGCCAACGCGTTCAATCCGTCGCTGTCGTTGATTCTCTCGGGCGGCTACATCGACACGTCGCAGGATCCGGCGAAGTACGCGATCACCGGTTTCCCGCTGCCGGCGGGCGCTTCGATCGGTCCCGGCACGCGCGGTTTCAGCCTGGGCGAGACCGAACTGGGTTTCGCGGCCAACATCGATCCATGGCTGCGGGGCGCGGCCAGCATCGCGCTCGAGTCCGACAACTCCGTGTCGATCGAGGAGGCTTTCATCCAGACGACCTCGCTCGGCAACGGGCTCTCGGTCAAGGCGGGGCGCTTCTTCTCGAACATCGGCTATCTCAACCCGCAGCACGCGCATACCTGGGACTTCGCGGACAACCCGCTGGCCTACCAGGCCATGCTGGGCACCCAGTACATCAACAACGGGCTGCAGATGAGCTGGGTGGCTCCGATCGAGCACTACGTCGAGCTCAGCGCCGAGGTTGGAGGCAGCAGCAGCTACCCCGGCACCGCGCCGAGCAGCAATGGCGCCGGGATGAGCGCGTTGGCCCTGCACACCGGTGGCGACATCGGCGAAAGCAACAACTGGCGCGCGGGCGTTTCGGTGCTGAACGCGAAGGCCACCGACCAGCGACTGGTCGCGATCAACGCAGTCGGATTCCCGGTCAATGATGTCTTCAGCGGCGACACGCGCGTCTGGATCGTCGACGGCGTCTGGAAATGGGCTCCCGACGGCAACGCCACGCGGACCAACTTCAAGCTCCAGGGCGAGTACCTGCACAGCACGCGCGACGGCAACCTGCTCCACGACGTCGGCTTCTCGGATGCCTTCGGCAACTACCGCGTGGCTCAGTCGGGCTGGTACGTGCAAGGGGTCTACCAGTTCATGCCGAACTGGCGCATCGGCCTGCGCACCGAACGGCTCGACCCCGGCACGCCGACCTTCGGACCCGCCACGATCGCGTTTCTCGGCAACTATCGCCCGAGCAAGAACTCGGTGATGCTCGACTTCAACCCCAGCGAGTTCTCCCGCATCCGGCTGCAGTTCGCGCAGGACCGTGCGCAGATCGGGCATGTCGACAACCAGGTCTTCCTGCAATACCAGATGAGCCTGGGCGCGCACGGCGCGCACAGCTACTGACGGCACCTTTCCCATCCCAAGCGAAACACAAGGCAAACGCCATGAACCTCCATCGCCTCTCCCTCGTTTCACTGATTGCCGCGCCGCTGCTGCTGCTGACAGCTCCCGCCCACGCGGCGCTTCGTGTCTTCGCCTGCGAGCCCGAGTGGGGCGCGCTGGCCAAGGAGCTGGGCGGCAGCCTCGTCGAGGTGTCGGTCGCCACCAACGCGTTGCAGGATCCGCACCAGATCCAGGCCAAGCCGAGCCTGATCTCCCGCGCACGCGGCGCCGACCTCGTCGTCTGCACCGGCGCCGAGCTCGAGATCGGATGGCTGCCCGTGCTGCTGCAGCAATCCGGCAACGCCAAGGTGCAGCCCGGCCAACCGGGCAACTTCGCGGCTGCCGACTACGTGCGCAAGCTCGAAGTCCCCACGCAGGTCGACCGCTCGCAAGGCGACGTGCACGCTGCGGGCAATCCGCACATCCAGACCGACCCGCGCAACATCGCGGCGGTGGCTGCCGCCCTCGGCACGCGCCTGCAGCAGATCGACGCCGCGAACGCCCCGGAGTACGCGAGGAACCAGGCCGATTTTTCAGCGCGTTGGCAGCAAGCCATCGGGCGCTGGTCGGCGCAGGCCGCGCCGCTCAAGGGCGCGTCCGTGGTCTCTCAGCACAACGCCTTCGTCTATCTCTACGACTGGCTCGGATTGAAGGAGGTGGCCGTGCTCGAACCCAAGCCCGGCGTCGAGCCGTCGGCATCGCACCTGCAGGAGGTCCAGGCCAAACTGAAGGGCACGCCGCCGCGCATGGTGGTCTATGCCGCCTATCAGGACTCGCGCCCGTCGGACTGGCTCAGCAAGAACGCCGGCATCCCGGCAGTGAAGCTGCCCTTCACGGTGGGTGGCACCGAGGGCGCGAAGGACCTGTTCGGGCTCTTCGACGACACGCTGGCTCGATTGCTCGGCGCCGGGACCAAATCGTGAACTGGAACGCACTCGACTGGAGCATCCTCGGCCCGGCCTTGATCGCCGGCGTGCTGGTGCTGGCGACCCATGTGCCCCTCGGCATGCAGGTGCTGGACCGCGGCATCGTCTTCATCGACCTCGCGATCGCGCAAATTGCCGGACTGGGGGTCATTGCCGCCGACGCGCTGGGCATGCCCGAGGGTGGCATCGTGGTGCAGCTGGCCGCGGTGACCGCAGCCTTGCTCGGGGCCTGGCTATTGACCTGGACCGAGCGGCGCGCGCCGCAGCAGCAGGAGGCGCTGATCGGCGTGATGTTCGTACTCGCCGCTTGCGCAGGCATCCTGCTGCTGTCGAGCAATCCGCATGGCGGCGAGCACCTGAAGGACCTGCTCGTCGGGCAGATCCTGTGGGTCGACCTGACGCAACTGCTGTGGCTGGGCGGCGTCTCGGCCGTGTTGCTGCTCGCACTGGGCCTGGGTTGGGTGCAACGGCTCGGCCGCTTCGGCTTCTATGCGGCGTTTGCGCTGGCCGTCACGGCTTCGGTGCAACTCGTCGGGGTCTACCTGGTGTTCTCCAGCCTCATCATTCCGGCGCTCGGCACGCGCAGGCCCCGCGGAGCGAGGCAGCTTTGGATCGGCTATGGAATCGGGGTGGCCGGCTACGCGTTGGGCCTCGCGCTTTCGGCCTTGTTCGACCTGCCGTCGGGCGCAGTGATCGTGTGGGCCTTGGGCGTGTGTGCGCTCATGGTGGTGTTGGCCCTGCGCGGAAGGCCGGACTCCGAGCCCGCGCCAGTGGATCCGGCGAGTCAAGTCCACTGATCGGCGACCAGACCGGCCACAGCGGTGACGATCGTGCGTCGACCTGCCGGCGCTCGCGAACGGGGTGGCGGCGTGATGAAAGGACCTATGATCCACGCCCCCCGCAACCCGATTTGAGCACCTGCTGCCGTGACCACCCTAGCACCCTGTCCCCAATGCAATTCTGAATATTCCTACGAGGACGGCTTGAACCTGGTCTGCCCCGAATGCGGCCACGAATGGCCCGCGGTGGCCGCTGCCGCCGAGGGTGCGGCCGATGACAGCAGGGTGATCAAGGACTCGGTCGGCAACGTGCTGAACGACGGCGACACCATCACCGTCATCAAGGACCTCAAGGTCAAGGGTTCGTCGCTGGTGGTGAAGGTCGGCACCAAGGTGAAGAACATCCGCCTGATCGATGGCGACCATGACATCGATTGCAAGATCGACGGCATCGGCGCGATGAAGCTGAAGTCGGAGTTCGTGCGCAAGGCCTGAGGCCCTGCCTGATCGCGCGCTCGCGCATTCCTCCAGTGCGACCGCCGTATCAGCCGTTTCGGGCCGACTGTTGCGGTCCGCTCGCTTTCCTTTCGGGGGGCTGCCCCCCACACCTGCTCATTGCCGCGGAGCGTTGAATCCAGCGGCCTTGATGATCGGCGCCCAATGCGCCGTGTCGGCGGCCATGATCGCCGCAAGTTGCTTCGGCGTCGTCCCGGTGGGTTCGAGGCCCAGCGCGACAAGCTTGGCGCGCAGTTCGGGGGTTTCCAGCGCAACGACGATGGCGCCCGACAAACGGTCGATCACTGGCGCCGGCGTCGCCGCTGGCGCGTAGACCGCATGCCAACCTGTCGCTTCGACTGTCTCGAATCCCTGCTCGCGAAAGGTCGGCACCGTCGGAAGGAGCAATGACCGCTCAGCGCCGGACGTGGCCAGGATGCGGATCCGGCCTTCTTGATGGCGCGGCGCAAGGTCCGACAGCGCCGCGATTCCGCAGGCGACTTCGCCGCCGATCAGATCGATTTCGAGTTGCCCGGCGCCTTGGTAAGGAACGTGCACCAGTTCGGTGCCGGACTCCCGCCCCAGTGCGACGCCCAGAAAGTGCGCCAGGCTCCCGGCCGCCGGGGTTCCAAATGTCGCCTGCCTTGAATTTTCCTTCGCCCAGGCGACGAATTCGCGAAGCGTACGGGCCGGATGACTGGCGGCGACGGCCAGGGCCAATTGATAGGTTGCGACCTGCGAGACCGGGGCCATGTCGCGCATCGGGTTGTAGTTCAGGTCCTTGAAGACAAGCGGGCCGATGACGGGCACGATGATCGGCACCAGCAACACCGTCGAGCCGTCCGGCGCGGAGCGCATCAGCACGTCGACCGCGATGCGACCACCGGCCCCGGCCTTGTTCTCGACGACGACCGGCCGCGAGAGGCTGGGTTGGAGCCTTTCGGCGAGAAGTCTCGCGACACGGTCCGAAATGCCACCGGCCGGCACGGAGACCACGATCCGCAACGGCGCCTCGCGGTCGGACTGGTTCTCGGCGAAGGCAGGCGCGATCGCCATGGCTAGCGCGAGCAGCGGAGTTGTGATGTGATGCTGGCGCATACCTCTGGTTAGCCACCGTACTGCCGCTCAGATGCCCAAACCACCCATGGTCCGTCCTGCGAGCCCCACGCAGGATCACGTCGCGTTCGAACGAATGCTGGCAGAGCTGTCGGCCCGTTTCCTCATCTTGCCGACCCGGGAGGTCGATGGCGCCATTACGGACGCGCTGCATCAAATCGTCAAGATGCTTGGCGTCGACAGAGCGCAATTGATGCGTTTCGTGTCGGGCGGCGATGTGCGCGTCACCCATTCCTGGGCCATCGCCGGCGTGCCGCCGGTGTCACCGAAATCCATCGCAGACAGGTTCCCCTGGCTGCTGGCCCGGGTTCGCGCCGGCGAGGCGGTGGTCATCCCGAGCGTTGACGACCTGCCCCCGGAAGCGGAGATCGACCAGGCGTCATTTCGTGAGCCGGGGACAAAGGCGAACCTGACGATTCCGATGAGGGTTGCCGGCCAGGTAGAAGGCGCCCTCGCGTTCGGCTGCCTCCGGCACGAGCGCGAGTGGCCTGAACCATTGGTCGAACGCGTCCGTATCCTTGCCGAGGTTTTCGCCAACGCGCTCGCGCACAAGCGAACGCAGGAAGAACTCGACGTTGCCATCAAGTTCGAGCGCAAGGCGTCAGAGATCCTGAGTGCGCTGCTCGGGGCACCCCGTGCGCAACAGGACCGCTTGCTGGAGGCGGGACTGAGGGACGTGGCGCGTGCCCTCGGCGCCGATCGCGCGACGCTGTGGCAGCGCGTCGAGGCGGAGGGACTGTTCCGAAAGACGCACCGCTGGTTGGCCGACGGCGTTCCCGCACCCGCAGACGACGTGCGCATGCCGACGATCCCCTGGATCAGTGCCCAGCTCGAACGCGGCGAACTCGTGAGCTTCGCGCGGCATGACGACCTACCTTCGTCAGCCGCAGCCGATGTCGAGGCGCTGCGCAAATTGCACATAGGCGCAGGCGTGATCGTGCCACTGCGCCTGTCGGGCCAAGTCGCCGGAGCGCTCTCCATTGCCACTGTGCGGGAGGGACCGGAGTGGCCGCACGAACTGGTGGCCCGGGTGCAGCTGCTCGGCGAGGCCTTTGCCAGCTTTCTTGCATGGCAGGAGGCCGAACGTCGCGAACACATGGCACAGGCACAGGCAGTGCACGCAGCACGCGTCGGCACCATGGGCGTATTCGCGGCATCGCTGGTGCATGAACTCACGCAGCCGATTGCCGCCAGCCTCTCCAATGCAGAGACGGCGGTGGATCTGCTTGGCGCCCGGGTCCCCGATCTCGACGATCTGCGCGCGACGGTCTCGGACATCGTCGCGGACGGCCGGCGAGCCGGCGAGATGATCCAGAAATTGCGACGCTTCCTGCGCCATGGGGAAGCAGAACGGCGCGAATTCGACCTGGCCGCTCTTCTGGTTGAAGTGCTGCACTTCGTCAAACCGGAAGCAACCCAACAGGGCATCGCGATCACGCTGCAGGGCTCCGAAGAACTGCCGCACATCGTGGGCGACCGGGTACAACTTCAGCAGGTTCTGATCAATCTGCTGTTGAACGCATTCGAGGCGGTGGCCGGGCTCGACCCTGGTTCGCGCACCGTGGCGCTGCGCGCAAGTCCGTCCGAGAGCGGGGTCCGCATCGAGGTCATCGATGGCGGCGTCGGCATGGATGAGGCGACGCTCGCCCGCATCTTCCGACCCTTCTTCACGACCAAGGCGGCTGGGATGGGGCTTGGCCTGTCGATCAGCCAGACCATCGTCGCCACCCATGGCGGAACGCTTTCGGTGCAATCCACGCCGGGAGCTGGCTCGGTGTTCCGGATCGACCTGCCTTCGCGCCCGCCACTGTCGATCAAGCTTGCGCCGCCGGCCAAGCTCCCGGCCGCTTCCGGACAAACGGTGTTCCTCATCGACGACGACGACGCCATGCGACGGGCACTCGAGCGCCAACTGCAGGGCGAGGGCTATGAGGTCGTGGCGTTTGCCAATGCCCAAGCCTTTGTCGATCGCGCCCCCCGGGCAGACGTCGCCTGCATCGTGAGCGACATTCGCATGCCCGGCATGAGTGGCCTCGATCTGCAGGCGACGCTCGCGCGAGCGAGCATTGGGTGGCCCATCGTGTTCATGAGCGGCTATGTCGACATCCCGACGACCGTGCATGCCATGAAGGCCGGGGCCATTGCCTTCTTGCCGAAGCCATTCGCGAAGAGTGAACTCCTTGCAGCGGTGGCCGATGCCCTGGCGAGGAGCCGGGGGGGTGATCAGGACCGCCGCCAGGACGCAGAGATCCTGGCAAGGCATGCGTCGTTGACGCCCCGCGAGCACGAAGTGTTCGACCTCGTGGTGGCCGGCTTGCTCAACAAGGTCGTCGCCGACCGGCTGGGCATCGCCGAGACCACGGTGAAGATCCATCGCGGGCGGGTGATGGACAAGATGGGCGCCCGCTCGGTCGCCGACCTCGTCCGCATGGCGGAGCGCATCGGCTTGCATGCGGCACCGCCGCCCGTGCCCGTTCGAACGCCGGCGCCGGTTCCAGAGCGCAGGTAGCACCAAGGTCGTATTTCGCGAAGTGCGGGGTCGGCGGACAGTCGGGCCCTGATTGCTACGCGTTCCACGCTTTCGTGCCCTGCGGGTCTCACGCGACGCCTCGCGATGTGTGGCAGTTCTTGTTCAACGCCCCAAGGAGTCATCATGAAATCAGTCAAGCTCGTTGTCCTGTTGTGTGCCGCGGTCCTGGCCTCCGGTTGCGTGACGGAGAAGAAGTACGACACCGAAGTGGCAACTGCGAACAACTACCAGGCGCTCAACACCAAGCTCTCGAGCGAACTGAGCAGCGACCAGGCGCAGATCACGCAGCTGCAGAACCAGCTCAAGGTGACGATGGTCAACGAGCTGCTGTTCCCCGAAGGCGGCTGGACGCTCAACGCCAAGGGCGAAGCGACACTCGCCAAGATCGCCCCGACGCTGGCGAACCTGCCCGGTCAGCAGATCGTGGTCCAGGGTTTCACTGACAACGAGCCCATCGGCCCGGCGCTGAAGGCTCGCTTCCCGTCCAACCTGGAACTCTCGTCGGCCCGGGCGGACGCGGTCACGCGCTTCCTGATTTCGAAGGGTGTGCCACCGAGCGGGATTTCGGCACAGGGCTTCGGCGATGCGCGGCCGGTGGCCAGCAACGACACGCCGCAGGGCAAGGCCAAGAACCGTCGCGTGGAGATCGTGATCGCCGCGGCCAGCCGACCCTAGTCGCCTCTGCCTGCAGGCCCCCTGCGTCCGCGACGCTCAGGCTGGTCGCACGTCGCGTGGTGCAGGGTCGGCAGGCAGTCCACCTGTCACTGCCGTGAGCCGATCCATGCGACGCGTACTGCTCATTGACAACGACGCCTCGCTGCGCCGCGCGCTGGTACGGTTGATGCGGCTGGCAGGTTTCGAGGTGGAGTCGTTCGCGAGCGTCGAGGCTCTGCTGGACTCCGGGTCGCTCGAGCACGAAGCCTGCCTGGTACTGGATGTCGACATGCCAGGAGCCGGCGGCATCGAATTCAAGCAGGCGCTGGTTGAGGCCGGACGTGACCGCCCGACGGTCTTCATCACGGCATCCGAGCGCGAAGGGCTCGATGCGCAACTCGCCCGGCTCCATCCCGTGGCGGTACTGCGCAAACCATTCACCAAGGAAGACCTCCTGGCGGCGCTTGATCTCGCCTTTGCGGGAGGCGGACTGGATCTCGGTCGCTAGAAGCAGATGGGGTTTGGCGATTCGAAAGCCGTGGGCCCTGAGTCGCATAAGACCATGGTCGTATTTCAAGCAGGCACGGCGCGCCGAATACTGGCGCTGCTTCCCTGGAGACGCTGTACCTGCGAGGGCCGAAAGGCCCCAGCCCTGGCTGCATCGATCGAAAGTATGGAGAAGGAAAAGACCATGTACATACCCAAAATCCTGGCCGGCGCCATCACGATCGCCCTTCTTGGTAGCGGGACGACGCTCGCTCAGCAAGTCACCGGTGTCCCCGGTGCTGCAGGCGCCACGACGACGCTCGATGGCAAGCAGCTTCCGCCACCCGATCCGAAGTTCGGCGGGGAGATCAAGCAGAAGGCTTCGGAGTCGAAAGAGTGGTGGGCTCCGCGCGTCGTGCCGCCCAAGACAGCACCCAATGTCGTGCTCATCATGACGGACGACGTCGGCTTCGGCGCGCCGGGCACATTCGGAGGCGTCGTTCCGACGCCGGCGATGGATCGCATCGCGAAGAGCGGCGTGCGCTACACCAATTTCCATTCCACGTCGCTCTGTTCGCCCTCGCGCGCGGCGCTGATCACCGGCCGAAATCATCATGTGGCGGGCACCGGCGTAGTGGGCGAGATCGCGACGGGGTTCCCTGGCTACAACTCGGTCATCAGGAAGGAGAACGGTACGGTGGGCGCCATCCTGAAGGAGAACGGGTATGCGACCTCATGGTTCGGCAAGAACCACAACACGCCCTCCTTCCAATCGACCCAGGCCGGGCCCTTCGACCAGTGGCCGGGCGGCTTGGGTTTCGAGTATTTCTATGGCTTCGTCGGCGGCGACGCCAGCCAGTGGCAGCCCAACCTGTACCGCAACACGACGGCCATCTATCCCTTCGAAGGCAAGCCGGGCTGGAACCTGACCACGGCCATGGCCGACGAGGCGATCCAGTACATGAAGCAGAACCAGGCCATCGCACCCGGCAAGCCGTTCCTTCTCTACTACGTACCCGGCGGCACGCACGCCCCGCACCATCCGACGCCGGAGTGGATCAAGAAGATCGGCGACATGCATCTCTTCGACGCCGGCTGGAACAAGCTGCGCGAGACCATCTTCGCCAATCAGAAGAAGCTGGGCATCATGCCTGCCAACGCCCAACTGACCCCCTGGCCGAAGGAGCTTCCCCAGTGGGACTCGCTCAGCGTCCTGGAGAAGAAGCTCTTCATCAAGCAGGCTGACGTGTACGGCGCCTACCTGGCCTACACCGACCACGAGATCGGCCGCGTCATCCAGGCGGTCGAAGATCTCGGCCAGCTCGACAACACCCTGATCATCTATATCAGCGGCGACAACGGTGCAAGTCCGGAAGGCATGCTCAATGGCACGCCCAACGAGTTCACCACCTTCAACGGCGTTGCCGTGCCGGTCAAGGCGCAGTACCTCTGGTACGAGTTCTGGGGGTCCGAGCGGACTTTCCCGCATTTCGCGGCGCCCTGGGCGTGGGCCATGGACACGCCGTTCAAGTGGACGAAGCAGGTGGCATCGCACTTCGGCGGCACCTCGCAGGGCATGGTGATGTCATGGCCTGGCCACATCAAGGACGCGGGCGGCATTCGCCGCCAGTTTCATCACCTGATCGATATCACGCCCACGATCCTTGAAGCCGCCGGCATTTCCGCGCCGGAGACGCTCAACGGCATCAAGCAGCGCGCCATGGACGGTGTGAGCATGGCTTACACATGGGACAAGGCGAACGCCAGCGCCCCGAGTCGGCGGCCCACTCAATACTTTGAGATGCTTGGCAACCGCGCGATCTACAACGACGGCTGGGTGGCCGCCACGACGCCGGCGACGCTGCCGTGGGAGCTGAGTTCAGGGACGCCGCCCGATGTGATCACCGGCTACAAGTGGGAGCTCTATAACGTCGCCGAGGATCCCACCGAGTCCGCCGATCTGGCCGCCAAGATGCCGGAGAAGCTCAAGCAACTGCAGGACGTCTTCTACGCCGAGGCGCAGAAGCACGACGTGCTGCCGCTCGACAACTCGTCGCTGTCGCGCTGGAACTCGCCGAGGCCGAACCTGACTGCAGGAAGGACGGTCTTTACGTACAGCGGAGTCTTGACCGGTGTTCCCAACAGCGGCGCACCGAGCATCCTGAACAAGTCGTACACGATCACCGCCGAGGTCACCATTCCCAAGGGGGGCGCGGAAGGCGTGATCGTCACCGACGGCGGGCGCTTCGGCGGCTACGCACTCTTGCTGAGCAAGGGTGTGGGGGGCGTCCGCAGTGGCAAGCCTGTGTTCGTCTACAACCTCCTCAACCTCAAGCGCACGACGTGGGCCGGGCCCGAGCTCGGCGCGGGAAAGCACACCATCGTCTTCGACTACAAGGTCGATGGCCCGGGTTTGGGCAAGGGAGGGACGGGCGTGCTCTCGGTGGATGGCAAGGAAGTGGCCAGGAACACCATGAAGAACTCCACCCCGATCACGTTCCCGGAGGACGAGACCTTCGACGTCGGGCAGGACACGCGCACCGGCGTGGCGCTGCTGGAGTATCGCTACGACCCTCCGTTCAAGTTCACCGGAACGATCGACAAGCTGACCTTCAACCTCAAGCCTGTCCAGTTGACGAAGGAAGAGCAGAAGCAGGCTCCGGCGCGCGCCCACGCGCTCGCCAGGGCGAAAGACTAGGTGCGGGACATGCGGCGGGTTCTCATCTTCTCCGCAGCAGCGGAGGCCGGCACGGGTATCGCGCTCATGATCGCGCCGTCCATCGTGATCCCATTGCTGCTACGGGAGATCACCACGGACCTGGCGATATGGCTTGGCCGGTTCGTGGGCATTGCGCTTCTTTCGTTGGGAATGGCGTGCTGGCCTGAACAGCATCGCCCGGATGTCAGCGCCGCCGCATTCCGCGCCATGCTGACCTACAACACCCTGGTCGCGCTGCTGTTCGGCTACCTCGGTGCGGTCGTCCATGTCGGAGGCCCATTGTTGTGGCCGGCCGCCTTGCTTCACATCGTCATCGCCCTGCTGCTATGGATGCGGCGGCGCGACATGCGACGCACGATTTGAGCGGAGGCCAGCCAGGCAGCAACGTCAACGACGACGAGTACAGCCCGGTCGGTCACACGGATCGGCCGGTACTTGCAGGCGGTTCAACTTTCTGGAGATGGTTATGACTACCCGACGCACCTTCGTTTCTTCCGCGACCCTGCTCGCATCGGTGACAGCGCTCTCGCCCGCAGTGGCGCAGGACGCTGCGAAGCCCGCCAAGCAGGCTGATTTCCTGTTCGTGCAAACGGCGAACGGCATGAGCTATGACAAGGCGAGCAACAGGTTGACCCTGCACGGGGTGAGCCCGGTGACGGTGTTCTTCTCCGATCGTCCTGAACGAATCGCCGGAAACATGAAGACAACAGCGTTCGTCCCATTCTGGAGCGACGGCAAGGACAGCTTCCTTTCCGATCCGCCCAATGCCGACATCTCCGTTGTCGAGGGCAAGGAGCTGCGGCAGGTTGTGGCGGTTCTCAAGGCCCCGGAATTGAAAGGCGGCGACCTGTCCTATACGGTCCAGATCCTTCAGGGCGACATGCCCGAAAAGGGTGCGGAGGTCTCGGTGTTCATCGACGTCATCGGGATGCCCATGACGCCGGTCTCGTATGCCGGCGTGGCGCGACGGAGCTATCGTCGAGCCGTCATCCGTTGAAAGGTGTCGCACGGGGAGAACATGCAATGACCACTGTCATTGCGAGCGCCGACAAATCGGGCGATCCTGGCCCGGAAGACTTTTCGCTCGTGCTCGGTGGTCCATTGTTTCAGTTCTGGCGGCGTGCCCACCTCGCAGACGATGCGGGAAGCCTGTCGCATCGGCGGACGATCGCCATGGTGCTGCTTGCCTGGATGCCGCTGCTTCTGTTGTCCATCGCCGAAGGTCGCGCGTGGGGCCCCGGGGTCGATCTTCCGTTTCTTCGTGACCTCGAACTGCAAGTTCGTCTGCTCATTGCGCTGCCTCTGCTCATCGTTTCCGAACTCGTCGTCCATCAGCGCGTGCGCGCGGTCGTGAGGCCGTTTCTGGACGATGGACTGGTCCCGGACGACCGGCGCCAGCAATTCGACCTGGCTGTCGCTTCGGCGATGCGCGTGCGAAATTCGATCGGCGCGGAACTGCTCCTCATCGCCATCGTGTATGGCATAGGCATTCTGATCGTATGGCGCAGGGAATTGACGCTTGATGTGTCGAGCTGGTACGGCAGTGTCTCGAACGGCGAGATGAAGCTGACGCTCGCCGGCTGGTGGCTTGCCTGCGTGAGCATGCCGATGTTCCAGTTCCTGTTCTTGCGCTGGTACTTCAGGCTCTTCATCTGGGCGCGCTTCCTCTGGCAGGTGTCGCGTATCAAGCTGAATCTTCTCGCGGGTCACCCGGATCGCTGCGGCGGTCTGGGATTTCTCTCACTGGTGCGGGTCGCGTTTGCACCGCTCCTGTTCGCGCAGGGAACCGTGCTTGCCGGAATGATCGCCGACAGGATCTTCTTCGCCGGCGCCAGGCTCGTCCAGTTCGAGGTCGAGCTTGTCGCAGTCGTTGCATTCATGGTGTTCGTGATACTCGGTCCCCTGCTCGTTTTCAGCCCTCAGCTCGAGGCGGCGGGGCGCAAGGGCCAGCTCGACTATGGGGCACTGGCCAGCCGGTACGTGCGCGAGTTCGAGCGCAAATGGCTGGGCGGAGGAGCGAAATCCGATGAACCTCTGGTCGGTAGCGCGGACATCCAGTCGATGGCGGACATGGGCAACAGCTTTGCAATCGCGGAGGGGATGCGCTGGGCGCCGTTCACCTGGAAGACGGTACTGCACCTCGCGGCAACCACGCTGCTTCCAGTTCTTCCTCTCACCTTGACGACGTTCTCGCCGCAGCAAGTGCTCGATGCATTGCTGAAGGTGCTCGTATAGGTGACGACTGGCCGGTCCAAAGGAGTCCCTCATGGCGAAAGATCTGAACAAGGCACACCGAGCGTCAAGAGCGCAGCCGAAGCTTGCTGGCGAGCCACGCCCCCCGCGTCCTTCGCGCGCCGATCTACAGGCGATGGGCAAGAGACTTCGCGGCACTTGTCCCCGCGAATCCCTCGCAGCCTGGAAGCCGCCCGCCGATCGCCCGGATCCCCTGCAGCTTTTGCAGGAATCCAACGTTGGACGAATGCCGGATCTGATCCCGATCCGCTTCGGGCGCATGGTGCGCTCGCCCTTCACCTTCTACCGCGGCGCCGCGCTCAACATGGCCGCGGACCTTGCGGCGACGCCCGCGACCGGGCTTCGCGTGCAGGCCTGCGGCGACTGCCACCTGATGAACTTCGGCGCCTTCGCGACGCCGGAGCGGCGCGCGATCTTCGACATCAACGACATGGACGAGACCCTGCCGGCTCCCTGGGAGTGGGATGTGCAACGCCTGGCTGCCAGCTTCGTGCTGGCCTGCCGCAACAATCACTTCAGCGAGGACATGGCACGCGACACCGTTCTGGCCTGCGCCCGCTCGTATCACGAGCGCATGGCCGAGTACAGCAAGATGTCGGCACTGGAGGTCTGGTATTCGAGCATCGACGTCAAGAAAGTACTGGCCACAGTGACGGACGAGGACGCCCGAAAGCGCATGCAGAAGCGCACTGCCGCGGCGCGCGAGCGGAGCGTACTCGAGCACGACTTTCCGAAGCTTGCCGAGATGGCGGGCGAAGTGCCGCGCATCAAGGACAACCCGCCCCTGATCTTCCACTTGGCGGGCAAGGAATCGGAAAACTACCTCGAGCGTGCCAAAGAGGGCTTTGCTGCTTATCGGGAGTCGATCCAGGAAGACCGGCGCTGGCTGCTCGACCGATACGACCTCAAGGATCTGGCAATGAAGGTGGTGGGTGTCGGCAGCGTGGGAACCTACTGCGCCGTGATATTGCTGATGGCTGGCGAAGGCGACCCGCTTTTTCTTCAAGTCAAGGAGGCTCGCGCATCCGTGCTCGAGCCGTATGCCGGCAAGAGCCTGCACGCCAACCATGGCCAGCGGGTCGTCGCCGGATACAGGCTCATCCAGTCGGCGAGCGACATCTTCCTCGGGTGGACACAGGGCAACCTCGGCCGGCATTTCTACATTCGCCAGTTGCGGGACATGAAGCTCGGCGCCCTCGTCGAACTTTTCACGCCAAGTTTGATGATCGACTATGCGGCCGTGTGCGCCTGGACGCTGGCGCGCGCCCACGCCCGCTCCGGCGAGCCGGCCGCCATCAGCGGCTACCTTGGCAAGAGCGACGTCTTCGACACGGCGATCGCCCAGTTCGCCACGGCCTATGCGGACCAGAGCGAGCGCGATCACGACGTCTTGAGGAAGGCCGTGCAGTCAGGGCGGGTGGACGTGGTGATCGAGCCCGAATGAGCACCATGAGCAAGCGAGGCAGGAGGCGCACGCCAATCGCCCAGCCGAATGCGGGCAAGGCTCGGGCACCGACGCCATCGACGATCCCCGCGCGGCCAGTCCGGGCTTCAGTGCGCGGCTGGCGAACGGTAGCGGCGTTGGTGATCGCGGCGGTGCTCCCGGCGGCGGCTGGCTATTTCGCGGTCGCCCAGTGGTGGGAGCGCGGCGATACTGCCGGCGCGCCGCGCGTGGTCATCGGAGACGGCACGCAGGGCCCGGCCGGCATGGCATGGGTGCCCGGGGGCGACTTCCGCATGGGCAGCGACAGCAAGCTGGCTCAGCCCAACGAACGCCCCGCGCACCTCGCGCGCGTCAAAGGCTTCTGGATGGACCGCCACCATGTGACCAACGAGGAGTTCCGCAGCTTCATCGACGCCACCGGCTACGTCACCACCGCAGAGCGCAAGCCCGACTGGGACACCATCGCGCCGCAGGTGATGCCCGGAACGCAGCGCCCGCCAGACGCGCAGCTCGTGGCCGGCGCCATGGTGTTCGTGGGCACGCCCGCCGCGGTGGACTACCGCGACTTCTCCCGCTGGTGGCGCTATGTGCCGGGCGCCGACTGGCGCCATCCGCAGGGCCCGGGCAGCAGCATCTTGGACAAGGACGATCATCCGGTGGTGCAGGTCAGCCACGACGATGCGCTGGCCTACGCGAAGTGGGCCGGCAAGCGCCTGCCCACCGAAGCCGAATGGGAGTTCGCCGCGCGCGGTGGGCTCGAGCAGGCCACCTACGTCTGGGGCGAGGATTTCGCGCCCGGCGGCAAGCAGATGGCCAATGTCTGGCAGGGCCAGCAGAGCCGCCCGTTCCCGGTGATCAGCGCCAAGGCCGGCGGCGCCGTCGGCACCAGCCCGATCGGCACCTTTCCGGCCAACGGCTACGGGCTCCAGGACATGACCGGCAACGCCTGGCAGTGGGTGGCCGACTGGTATCGCGCCGACCAGTTCGCGCGCGTGCTCAGGAGCGGCAACGTGCAGGTCGATTCACAGGGGCCGTCGGACAGTTGGGAACCCAGCGAGCCTGGCGTCCCGGTCGGCGCGCCCAGGCGCGTGACGCGCGGCGGCTCCTTCCTGTGCAACGAGGACTACTGCATGAGCTACCGCCCGAGCGCGCGGCGCGGCACCGACCCCTATACCAGCATGTCCCACCTTGGATTCCGGCTGGTGATGGATGCCGACACATGGACCCAACGGCGAGCGGCGCTGCCGTCAGGCGCAACGCGCGATCCGCCAGCACGCACCGTGCGGCCGATGGGGCCGGCACAGCCGACGAGATACAAAGGCACTCCGTAGAGGCTTTCAACGACCGATTCCCCCATTCGCTGTCGGTCGACTTACGGTCTTGATTGCGGGCAGGGCGCCACCTCAGCCATATTGACGCATGAAGGCGGAAGGTTCAGTCTTGCAGCTTCCGGACTTGGCAGGCGGTGTCGCAGCGGTTGGGGCACCGAGGCAGGCGCGTCGCGGACGGAGGTTGTCATGCATGCTGGTCGCATCGCGCTTCGCAGTTCCAAGTCTCGCCTCGCTGTCACACTGATTTTGGTCGCCACGTCGGCGCTTGCCGCGATGCCTCTGACCGCTGCTGCCGACGTCCCCTACTTTTACGTGGTCAATTCCGGCACGCTCATGATGGCCGAAGTCCTTGCGCGCCGGATGGATGATGGTGCGCCGGTTGTCCTTTGGCCGCACTACGGCGGCCCGAGCCAGCAGTTCAGCGTCCAACGGCTGCCTCGATCCGGCATTTCGGAGCCCTTGGAAGAACAGTGGTTCATGCTGCGGGCGAGACATTCAGGGAAGTGTCTGAGGACCCGTGGGTTCCAGTCCGGCGCGGCGGTAGTCCAGGAGACATGCAGCGGGGACGCTTCTCAGTTGTGGCGGTTGCGGCCCGTGGCCATGACGGCGGCCGAATGCCCTGTCCGAAGCCTGTGTCTCCTGGAACGGCGAACGGTCCTGGAGAACTATTACGACCGCGGACGGCGGTGCCTGGATGCGGCGGACGTTCAGCTGTCGGCACTGCCCGAACAAGGCGCAGGCTTGCACGCCCGCGACTGCGTGACGAGATTCAGCACACCCAACGCCGTCAACCAGGAGTGGGCACTGGTCGACGTACAGAATTGAGATGCGGGGCTCAACCTCGGCTGAAGTTTGGCCAAGTAACGCCGATGAGCCACTCTTGCTGCACGTCCGTCTCTCGACATCCCACCGATCGGTGCTGCGCAACCGCTCTATAGGTGTCTCCACAGGCCGAGCATCAGCGGCGCAGAACCGGGCCTTCCCGAAAATTTCCCGGAAACCGCTGAGAAACATCTCGATTTGCCGCAAGCGCCAGCGGCAACACGCCGCCCGCTTCGGGCCGCGTGTTGCCGACGCGCAAATAGCACATTTCAACGACTGACAAAGTGAAACTAAAAGTTATTCGCTAGCTAGGGAGCGAAACATTTGGTTGCGTATATGCAGGCCGGCTTGCTTGGCCGCCCCTATTGTTGGCCTCGACTGGCTCCGGCTGAGGCTTCGTTCATCAACATTCACATTGTGAGGTTTACATGTTCGACAGACATACGTTTGCAGCTTTTTGTGCTCTTGCCGTCCCGTATGGCGCCTGCCTTGCGCAGACCACGTACACAGCGGACCAGTACTTCGACGACCGCTGGTACATCACGCCCTTCGGTGTCTACGTCCATCCGGACGGTGACCGCAACGCCGACAACGGTTGGGGCGGAGGCTTGTCCATTGGCAAGCCGATCAGCCCCAGCTGGAACATCGAGTTGCGTGGCCAGTACGAGGAGCTCGACGGCAACGTCGGCACCGGCTTTGGCGTCTTCAACAGCACGAACAAGTACAAGAACTGGAGCGGCACGCTCGACGCGCAGTGGTTCTTCCTGGGCCGCCAGGGGATCAACCGCTGGCAGTCGAACAGCGTGCACCCCTATCT
>NZ_JBFUBW010000022.1:0-135738 GCF_056405555.1 Variovorax sp. P1_G12
ATCGTGGTCATCGTGGTCGGCGCGAGCGTCACGCCGAGGAGCCTGGTGCTCACGGTGCGCGACCACGGCCCCGGCCTGCCGAACGCCATGCGGGGCCACGAGCAGCAGCTGTTCGACAAGTTCACCCGCGGCCAGGCCGAGTCCGCCACGCCGGGCGTCGGGCTCGGGCTGGCGATCTGCAAGGCGGTGGTGAGCGCGCACGGCGGCGAGATCGCGGCGGCCAACGCATCGGACGGCGGGGCAGAATTCACGGTCACGCTGCCTCGGCGCGAACCGCCCGCGTCGATCGAACCCATCGCCATTTCAGACTGAATCCATGTCCACTCCTGTTGCCATCGTGATCGAGGACGAGCCTCAGATCCGCCGTTTCGTTCGCGGGGCGCTCGAAGCGGAGGGCTGGCAGGTGCACGAGGCCGGCACGCTGCGCGAAGGCCTGGCCGCCGCAGGCACGCGCCAGCCCGACTTGCTGGTACTCGACCTCGGTCTGCCCGATGGCGACGGCGTGTCCCTGATCCGCGACGTGCGCGGCTGGTCGGGCGTGCCGATCATCGTGCTCTCGGCGCGCACCGACGAAGCCGACAAGATCGCCGCGCTGGACGCCGGCGCCGACGACTACCTGACCAAACCCTTCGGCACCGGCGAACTGCTGGCCCGCGTGCGCGCCAACCTGCGCCGGCCGCGAGCCGCGGGCGGCGACGAGCCCGAGGCGCTGTTCCGTTTCGGAGAGGTCGAGGTCGATCGCGGCGCCCGCCTGGTGCGGCGCGCGGGCGCGGAGGTGCATCTGACGCCGACCGAGTACCGGCTGCTGTCGGTGCTGGTGGCGAATGCGGGCCGGGTGCTCACGCAGCGCCAGCTGCTGCGTGAAGTGTGGGGCCCGACCCACGGCGAGCAGAGCCACTATCTGCGCATCTACATGGGGCACTTGCGGCAGAAGCTCGAGGTCGATCCGGCTCAGCCGCAGCATCTGATCACAGAAATTGCGGTGGGGTATCGCCTGGTGGCCTGAGATCTGGAGGGGAGTGGAGGTGTCGCCGGAACCTCAAGTGCGGTATATCAGATGGAAATTGCCTACCACATCCGCACACCCCGAACGTTCCGCCTCATCCATCGCCCACACCCTCTCCCCCGGCCTAGCAAGAAGTTCGTCCCGCCAGGCACCCTCTCCGCCGGTTCATGTTGCGCCATAGGGAATTGAAATTTCACTACCATGGGTGCATGGCGGGACGAACCGCGAAGAGCGCCGCATCGGCTGGCAAGCGCAAAGGAGCACGCATGAGCGAACGAGCCCATCCATGGCCGCACCACCGGCAGGCCGCCGAGGAGTTCCGAAGATGCTGAGACAGCTCAACGAAACCGCTCGGCATGGCCTTGCCGCTGGCGAGGCGCATCGCCCGGAACGCCCGGACTGGACCATCGACCAGGGCTGGTCTTCCTACACCGCGCAGGAGCACGGTGTGTGGAAGACGCTCTTCGAGCGCCAGAGCGCGCTCCTCCCCGGGCGCGCCTGCGACGAGTTTCTCCAGGGCATGAAAGACCTGCCGATCGGCGCCGACCGGATCCCGAACTTCGAGGACCTCTCGGTCGCGCTGATGAAGCGCACCGGCTGGCAGGTGGTCGCGGTGCCAGGGCTCATCCCGGACGACGTGTTCTTCGAGCACCTGGCCCATCGGCGCTTCCCGTCGGGCCGGTTCATCCGCCAGCCGGACCAGCTGGACTACCTGGAAGAGCCGGACGTCTTCCACGACGTGTTCGGCCATGTCCCCATGCTGATGAACCCCGCCATCGCCGACTACATCCAGGCGTACGGAGTAGGCGGGCTGCGCGCCAAGAAACTCGGCGTGCTGGAGCAACTTGCGCGCGTGTACTGGTACACGGTCGAATTCGGCCTGGTGCGACAGCCCGAAGGACTGCGGATCTACGGCGCGGGCATCGCCTCGTCCGCCACGGAGACCGTGTTCTCCGTCGAGGACAGTTCGCCCAACCGGGTGCGCTTCGACCTGGAACGCGTGATGCGAACGCGCTATCGCATCGACGATTTCCAGGAAACCTACTTCGTCCTGGACAGTCTCGACAAGTTGCTGGAGTTGGCACACATCGACTTCGCTCCCCACTACCAGCGCGTGGCGAACATGCCCGAGCACGAACCTGGCGACGTGCTGCCTGGCGACACGGTCATTGCTCGCGGGACCGGCCGCTACCACGCCGCCAAACGCTCCGGGTGACGGGATGAGCGGCTGACGGGCATCTTTGCTGCCGCAGGGCCGAGCCATGTCCAATGGGATGAGGGCGCCTTGCCCAATGGTCTATTGCGCGGCCCCTCGGGGGGTGCCAGAATTTTTGTCCTCTATCCGGCCCATCCATTGACGGGCCAGTTGCCCGTGCGCAGCAGGTCCCGCCTCGACTCCGAGAGGGAAACGCCATGCCAACGCGCCACCGCTCCATGCTCGGCCGCCAGGCGTTGCCGACGGCCGCCATCGCCCTCGCATCGTCCGGCCTGCTGGTGGCCGACGGGGTCGGTGCCGGGGGTCCGGCACCCGCCTTCGATCCCCTGCTGTCGCAGCCGGGCCGCGCCTGCGGGCCGGTGGTCACCGGGCCGCCGGCGATGCTCAAGGCGCTGATCCGCGTCAAGAGCGAGACGGCACCTTTCCAGCCGGTGCCGATGCAGGCTGCCGGCGGCACGGTGCCGCTCTATCGGAACCTCGGCACCCTCGCGTTCCCGATCGGCACGCATGACCCCAAGGTCCAGGCCTATTTCAACCAGGGCTTGCGCCTGTCCTTCGCCTTCAATCACGCCGAGGCGCAACGCGCGTTCCAGGCCGCGCAACGACTCGATCCCCGTTGCGCCATGTGCTTCTGGGGCGAGGCGCTGGTGCTGGGCCCGAACATCAACGTACCGATGATGCCGGAGGCCAACGCGCCGGCGCTGGCCGCGCTCGCCCAGGCGGTGGCGCTCAAGGGCAAGGCGAGCGAGAAGGAGCGGATGCTGATCGGCGCCCTCGAGAAACGCTACGCCGCCGATGCCCAGCCCGACCGCAGCAGATTGGACGGCGCCTATGCGGACGCCATGAAGGCCGTCGCGGCGAAGTTCCCGACCGACGACATGATCCAGGCCCTGTATGCCGAGGCGGCCATGGACACCCAGCCCTGGGACTATTGGCAGGCCGGCGGCGCCCAGCCGAAGGGACGCGGCGCAGACATCCTCGGCGCCCTCGAGACGGTGCTCAAACGCAATCCTGCGCACCCCGGCGCCATCCACCTGTACATCCACGCGGTGGAGGCGTCCACCCAGCCGGAGCGCGCGCTGCCCTACGCGAAGCGGCTGGCCGCACAGGTACCCGGCGCCGGCCACCTGGTGCACATGCCCGCGCACATCTACTACCGCGTGGGCATGTACCGCGAATCGCTGGAGGCCAATCTCAGCGCGATCCAGGCCGACGAGAACTACTTCAAGACCTCCTCGTCGGATCCGCTCTACAAGGCCGCCTACTACCCGCACAACATCCACTTCGTGATGGTCTCCGCGCAGATGGGCGGCGATGCGAAGACGGCGATCGATGCGGCCTCGAAGCTCGACGCCTCGGTGCCGGGCGAGCTGGTGAAGCTGTTCCCGATCCTGCAGCCGATCAAGGCGGCGCACTACACCACACGTG
The DNA here is from genome assembly GCF_056405555.1 of Variovorax sp. P1_G12. NCBI lineage: Bacteria > Pseudomonadati > Pseudomonadota > Betaproteobacteria > Burkholderiales > Comamonadaceae > Variovorax > Variovorax sp. P1_G12. The sequence goes on from NZ_JBFUBW010000022.1 coordinate 3,651, forward strand.
CGCAATTCAGCGACCCGGACACGATCCTCAAGCTTCCGGCGCCGTCCGACGAGGTGGTGCTGGTCTCGACCATGTACCACTACGCGCGCGCCGTCGCCTTCGCGGCGCGCAAGGACAAGGCAGGCGCGCAGCAGGAGATCGCCGCCATCGCCGCCATCGAACGCAGCGCGGACTTCAAGCCCTTCGAGCCCTGGGGGCTGCCGGCCAAGGAGATCGTGCGCACCGCGGGACTGGTCGCCACCGGGCGGCTGGCCGACGCGACAGGCGATCTGGACGGTGCGGCCAAGGCGTACACGGAAGCCATCGCCATCGAAGACGCACTCACCTACACCGAGCCACCCTACTGGTACTACCCGGTCCGGCAATCGCTGGGCTCGGTCAGGCTGCGCCAGGGCAAGCTCGACGAAGCGGAGCAGGCATTCAGGGATTCCCTGGCGCGCGTGCGCAACAACGGATGGGCACTGGCAGGGCTGGCCGAGGTCGAGCGCAGGAAGGGCGATGCCAAGGCGGAGCGCACGGCCCGCGAGGCCTACCGGCGGGCGTGGTTCGGGCCCAAGGACGGACCCGATCTGGCGCGGCTCTGAGGGGCGGGCACAAAAAGCGCGATGGCGAGTGATACCGGCCCCTTTCTGATGATATACCGTGCTATAGATCAGTCGACGGATCTGGCCCTCGCGCGCCAGGCGGCAGGCGGCGAGTCCGTCCAGCGGCGGAACGCGCGATTGAAGGCGCTGGCGTCGGCATAGTCGAGCGACGCCGCCAGTTCGGCGGTCGACATGTCGGTGTCGATCAGCAGCTGGCGCGCGACTTCGTAGCGCACGTCCTCCAGCAGTTTCCTGAAGCCCGTGCCCTGCGCCGCCAGCATCCGGTGCAGCGTGCGCCTCGGCACCGAGAGCAGGTCGCACAGCAGGCCTTCGGTCGCGCGCCCGTTCAGCACCATCTGGCGAAGCGCGGCGCTGATGTGGTCGACCAGCGCGTCGGGCGCGAGGCTTTCCTGCGCCAGGATCTCGCGCTGCAACTGCCGGTGGCGCTCGACGTCGGACGCCATCGGCGGCTGGGCAAGCCAGTGCCTGTTGAAGCTGAGTTCGGTCCGGTCCGCATCGAAGCGCAGCCGGCATCCGAACAGGCGCCGGTAGGGCCGCACATCCTTCGGCGCGCCATGGGCGAACGACACCTCGACGGGGCCCCAGCGCGGGCCACACACGGCTTTCAGGATGTTGAACTCGAAGGCCGCGACAAGATCGTAGGCCTGTGCCGTGCCGGGCATGTTCCGCAGATAGATCGCGTAGCCGAAGCTGGCGTTCTCGCCCTCCACGGCATGCGTCGGCACGCCGCCGCGCGTCTGCAGATGCACATGGGCGATCAGGCTGTCGAGGGCCGACTGCACGGTGGGCGAGCTCTGGATCAGCGCGCCCAGCAGTCCCAGCGACGAGGCCGTCGCATGCTGGCCGGCAAGCAGCCCGAAATGCTGGCAGCCGGTGAGCTCTGCGCAGCGTTGCAGCAGCAGGCCGGCCGTGCGGTAGGACATGTGAAGGTCGGGATCGTCGAAGGTGCCGGGAGCGAGCCCGACCTCGGCGAGGACCGGCGCCGGATCGAACCCCTTGCCGCGCATCACCGCGGGAATGCCCGCCATGGCCGCCACACGCACGGTACCCGGATCCTCGGCGCCCAGGCTCCAGAGGCGGACAGGTCGCGATCGAAGCGCTGGTCTCGACATCCCGGGAGTCCTCGGTGTGGAGGCGCATGGTCGAACGCGTGGCCCAATATGTCAAGACCGACGCCGGGAATTTCGCTACTGTTCGACCCCGCAGACGACTTCCCGCGTCGATCGGCTCGCCGAACCGGCCAAACAAAACCAAGAGGGAATCGCTATGTCGAAGAACTTCAGGTCAATGGCTCCGAGGGTCATCCCCTCCACGCCGGACGGTGCGCCGCACTGGCGCCTTTGAAGCAACCGGAGCCGGTCGTCCGGCCATCGCCCGTGATCCCCTGTTCGCCCGCAGCCGTGAAGAGGTCTGCGCTTCGGCTGCTCTTCTGGCGATGGGCCCGGCTGAATCTCATCGCGCTGTGCCTGCTCCTGACGGGCGGCCACGCGATCGCGGACCCCGGTCGCTACGTCCTGGTCCTGTACACCAACGGCCGGCTGGTGCCTGGCAACGTCGACATCGAGACCGGACTGCGAAACGCCATCGCCAGTACCGGCGAGCGGCCGGTGCAGATCTTCAGCGAGACCCTCGATCGCCCCGAATTCGTCGGCGAGGCCTACGAGCGAACGATGGCGACCTACCTGCACGACAAGTACGCCGGCCATCCGCCCGCGGTGGTCGTCGCCGTCGCAAGGGATGCGCTGGACTTCGTGCTGCGCCATCGCGAACGGCTCTTTCCGGGGGTTCCGGTGGTCCATGCCGCGGTCTCGACGAGCTTTCCGGCGCCGCTGGGCCCCCTGCCCACCGACGTGGTGGGCGTGCCGATCGACTACGACATCGCCGGCACGATCGAGCAGGCCCTGCGCTGGCATCCGAACGCGCAGCGCATCTACGTCGTGACGGGCACGACGCTGCGCGACCGTCAATGGGAAGCGCTGCTTCGAGGCCAGGCGGCGCGTTTCGAAGACAGGATCAAGCCCGAGTTTCTGGCCGGACTGCCCACCGAGGCCCTGGTGAAGCGCCTCCGGGGGCTCGACGCCGACTCGCTGGTGTTCACCCCTGGCTTCTATCAGAGCGGCGACGGCCTGTGGTTCACGCCGCACGACTCGGTCCAGCTCATCGCGCAGGCAGCGCCGGTGCCGGTGTATGGAACCTTCAGCTCCTTCGTCGGCACGGGCGCGGTCGGCGGTCGCGTGCCGCACTTCGAATCGATAGGCCAACAGGCGGGACAGGTCGTCGACCGCCTCCTGCGCGGCGAGACGCCCTCGTCGCTGGAACTTCCCAAGCGGATGCCGAACGTCCTCAACATCGACTTGCGCCAGACCCGGCGCTGGGGCGTCGCCGACGCCGACATCCCGGCCGACGCGCTGGTGGCGTTCAGGCAACCCACCTTCTGGGAAGCCTACCGGACAGCCGGTCTCATCGTCAGCACCGTGATCCTGCTGCAGGCGGGCCTGATCGCCGCGCTCGTGCTCGAGCACCGGCGTCGCCGCCGGGCCGAGATGGCACTGGTGCAACGGGGAAGCGAACTCGCACATGCGTCGCGGCTGGCGATCGCGGGCGAGCTCGCCGCGTCGATCGCCCACGAGATCAACCAGCCGCTCGCAGCGATCCTGGCCAATGCCGAAGCGGCCGAGCTGCTGCTCATCTCGGGGCGTCACGGGCCCGACGATCTCGGCCACATCCTGGCCGACATCCGGCGCGATGACCTGCGCGCCAGCGATGTGATCGCCAGGCTGCGAACCCTGCTGGCGAAACAAGCCATCGCAAGGCAGCCCTTCGAACTCAATGCAGCCGTCGGCGACGGCTGCGAATTGCTCGACGCGGAAGCGCGGCGCCGGGCCATGACGCTGGCGATACGCCCCTGCGCGACGCCGGTCCGGGTCGTCGGCGACCCGATCCAGATCCAGCAGGTGCTCATCAACCTGGTCCTGAACGCGATGGATGCGGTCGGCGACCTCCCCGAGAGCCGACGCAGGATCGTTGTCTCGATCACCGAGCGCGAGGCCCTGGTGCAGATCACGGTGAGCGACCGCGGCCATGGCATCGTGCCGGAGCATCTGCCGAAGCTCTTCGATTCATTTTTCAGCACCAAGCGCCGCGGCATGGGCCTCGGCCTGTCGATCACGCGCTCGATCGTCGAGGCCCATGGGGGACGCATCTGGGCCGTGAGCACGCCGGGCGAAGCCACGGTGTTTCACCTCGAACTGCCGCGGTGGGTCGAGACGAGCGCCGCGCCGCCCGGAAACGCCGCGCCGGGTCGCTCCAGGCAAGCACACCCCCCGGCGCCGAGCACGGAGGTACTCCAATGAGCGAAAAGCCCCTCATCCACGTCGTCGACGACGACGACGAACTGCGCGCCGCGCTGCTGCGGCTGCTCGATGCGGCCGGGCTCGAAGCGCGCGGCTACGCCTCGACCGGCGAGTTCCTGCTGCACCCGCTGCCCGACCATCCAGGCTGCCTGCTGCTCGACGTGAGCCTGCCCGGGCCATCGGGGCTGGAGTTGCAGGAAGTGCTGCGGCAGCACGGCTGCATGCTGCCGGTGGTGTTCCTCACCGGCCGTGGCGACGTGCCGTCCAGCGTGCGGGCGATGAAGGCCGGCGCGGTGGATTTCCTGCAGAAGCCGGTGCAGCGCGACACGCTGCTCGGGGCGCTCGACCGGGCACTCGCGCACGACGCCTCGCAGCGCTCGGTTCGCGACGCGTCGAGGCGGCTCGAGGCCCTGTTCGCCACCCTGACGGCACGCGAGCGCGAGGTGTTCGATCGCGTCGTCGCCGGCAAACTCAACAAGCAGATCGCCGACGAGCTCCACACCAGCGAACGCACCATCAAGGCCGAGCGCGCCCATCTGATGCTGAAGCTGGGCGCGGATTCGGCGGCCGAGCTCGGCCGCCTTGCCGAACGGCTTCGGCAGCAGCCGTCCTGCGCGCCGGTTGCCTCGCTCGGGGCTTCCCTTTCGGGCAATCGCTTTGCCCTCGCACCCGATTCCCCCTCCATGGCGCCGGACGGATGATGACCGCGCTCAGGGGTGCGCATCGCAGGTTTTCTCGAGGAGACAGCTCATGATCCGGTCTCGATTCATCGCAGCGGCCTTCATGCTGGCGGCGGCCCTGTCACTGGCCGCCGGCACGAACGCACAGACCGTTGCGCCTGCCAAGACCGCCGCCAAGTCGCCCGCCCGACCCGCACCCCAGCTCGACGCCAAGGCGATGGATCTGCTGCGCGCGATGAGCGCCAGCCTGACGGCGGCGAAGTCGATGGCCTTCACCGCCGTCGCCACCTACGAGAGCCCGAGCAGCGTCGGGCCCTCGCTGGCCTATGCGACCACCTCCGAAGTGCTGCTGCAACGCCCCGACCGGCTGCGCGTCATCACCCTGGGTGACGGCCCGCCCGCCGAGTACTACTACGACGGCAAGACGCTGACCGCTTTCGCGCCGGCCGAGAACCTGGTCGCCGTGGCGCCCGCGCCACCCACCATCGACGCCATGCTGAAGCAGGCCTTCGAGAGCGCGGCGATCTATTTCCCGTTCGCCGATATCGTCGGCGCCGACCCCTTCGGCACCCTCACCGAAGGCCTCGCGAAGGCCTTCTACATCGGCCAGTCCAAGGTGGTCGGCGGCACCACGACCGAGATGATCGCGATCGCCAGCGACAGCCTGTTCATGCAGATCTGGATCGGCGCCGACGACAAGCTGCCGCGCAAGATGCGCGCCGTCTTCCGTGGCGACCCGCTGCAACTGCGCCACCAGGTGGAGCTGTCCAACTGGAAGCTCGACCCGGTCATCGCGGCCGAGGCCTTCGCGGCGATGAACGCGGCCAACGCGAAGAAGATCGCATTTGCCGCGCCGAAGCCGCCCGCGGCAGCGGCAGCGAAGAAGGCGGCCAAGCCGGCCGCCAAGGCGCCATAAGGAGCTCGAACGATGACATCACCCAAGGCCCTCCTGCCGCTGCTGGCGATCTTGCTGATCACGGCGGGCTTCCACGCACCGGCCGCCGCCTGGGCCAGCGCCAACCGCTTCGGCGGCCATTCCGAGGGCGGGTGGGGTGGCGCCACCCACACCAATGCCTACGGCGGCAGCACCACGCACAGCTGGGACGGCGCCACCAGCCACACCAACATGTACGGCGGCACCACCACCGGCGTCGCCGGCTACGGTGCGGTGCACACCACCGCCGGCGGCTTCAGCACTTACCGCCCGCCCGCCTACGGCGCCGCGGGTTATGCGCCGTACCACGCGCCGGTGGCGGTCCCCTACTACCACGCCGGCTGCTACGACTGCGCGGGCGCGGTGGCCGCGGGGGCAGTCGTCGGGGTGGCGGCCGGCGCCGCGGTCGCCAACGCGAACCGCGCCGTCTATCCCATGGGCGTGAGCTACGCGAGGGTGCCCGAAGGCGCGGTCGTGGTGAACCGCTTCGGCGTCGACTACTACCATGTGGGCGACAGCTGGTTCCGGCCTTTCTACGGCGCCAACGGCGTCTACTACACCGTCGTGGGCGCGCCGTGAGCGACAGCCGAAGCGTGAGTTCCACCAAGGTGGCGATGGGCGGGCTCCACTTCGGCGACGGCTTCAGGTTCTGAGCACGCTGCGCGCCTTCCCTTTCGGGCAATCGAATTGCCCCTCGACCGGGTTTCCTTGCGAACGCCAGCGCGCAATGATCGAAGCGGCTTTTCGGCGGAACGCGCGATTCCGATCGGCCGCTTCACGGACACCCCGATGACACTGATCCCGACCGGCGTGGTACTTGTGGTGGAGGACGACGACAGCATGCGCCAGGCGATCCAGCGCCTGCTGAACGCGGCCGGATGGAAGACAGTGGCGTATGCGTCGGCGGAGGCGCTCCTGGCCGAGGGATCGATCGCAAAGGCCGCCTGCATCGTCAGCGACTTCAAGCTGCCCGCGATGTCCGGCCTGGAATTGCTGACGGAATTGCGCACGCGCGGACATGGGCCTCCAGTCATCGTGGTCACGGCGCATGACGCGCCGCAGGTGCGTATCGACGCGATGCGCCGCGGCGCGTCGGGCTATCTGTCGAAGCCGTTTCGCGGCAAGGACCTGCTGGATGCCATCGATGTGGCCGTGCAGTCCAACCCCGTGTCCTGATTGCGGCGCCCCGATGTCGAGGAAGATCCGCAGGACTCTTCTTCCAGGCCCTGCCCCTCTGGTCTATGCTGCATCTCAAGCAACATGCCGCACACCATCGCCGCCTCCTCCGAAGCTCGCCTGCCCTGGCTTCAGAATCCCGTCGAAGCCCATCGGCAGTGGCGCTCGACCCTGAGCTGGAAGAAGGCCTCCGACAGCGCCGGCGCCGATGCGCCGCGCTACACCGCGCACAGCAACGAGCTCTATCAATCGTTCTGGGGCAAGTTCTGCCGCTGGCTCGCCGCCCGGTCGCTGCGGCTCGACGAGGTCCGGCAGGCCCATGTCGAGTCCTTTCTCGACACCCTGCGCGGACGCGACGATGCGCCCGCCAGCGTGCGCACCATGCGCACCTACCTGGCGGAGATCCACCGCGTCTTCACGCACCTGCACGCCACCGGCGTCCTCGCTTCGAACCCGGCATCGGTGGTGCTCGACCGCAAGCGGCGACAGCCCGAGACCCGTTTCGAGACCGATCCCCCGCTGCCGCCCGGCCCGACCTTCCTGGCGGCCTACGAACGGATGGCCGCCGAGCTCTTCGAGGAAGAGTCGCGCCAGCTCCCCAGCGGCTGGACGCCGGCGCGCAACCTGGCGCTGCGCCTGGTGGTGGCCGAGTGCGGGCTGAAGCTGTCCGAAGTCTGCAAGCTGATCCCGCGCAACATCACGATCCAGGCGGACGGCAGCGTGGTCATCCGCTCGCCGGGCCACCGGCAGGTCGAGGCGCGCACGCTGGTCGGCCCCCCGCATCTGGGGCAGGCGCTGCAGCAGTGGCTCGAGGCCCGCAGCACGCTGCGGGTGGTGCGGACGCGGCGCGAGCGCGACGAGCACGCCCGGGTCTCCAATCGCCTCTTCCTCGGCCAGGCCGACATGGTGCAGTCGGCCGAACTGATCGGCGGCGGCCTGGGCGCTGCCTGCAGCCCCGTGGCACCGGACCTGGCCGAGCGCGTGGTCACGAGCTGCGTGAAGCGCACGCTCGATGTGCTGGGCCACGAAGCGGCCTTCCATGGCCCGCAGTTCGTGCGCAACGCCTATGCCGCGCGGCTCATACAGGGCGGAATGAGCGATGCCGAGGTCTCGGAACAGCTCGGCATGAAGACGACTTTCACCGCGCGGGCGATCCGCGGCAAGGTGCAGCCGGCGGTGGAGTCGGCGTCGACGTCGCGGGCTGGTTCGCGGTGATCGGCCCGGCGAAACTGCCACCGGCCGAGGTCAAACGGTTGCACACTGCGGTGGTGGCGGCCTTCAACATGCCCGAGACCAGGGAGGCCATGGCCAAGCAGGAGAACATCATCAACCCGATGAGCCCCGAGGCCTCGGCCCAGTTCTTCAAGACCGAGCAGGAGCGCTACGCCCGGCTGGTCAGGAAGGCCAACATCACGGCCGAATAGGCCGCATCTTCGGAGCACGCACATGACCGATCTGTTCGAGAACCCGATGGGACTGATGGGCTTCGAGTTCGTCGAGTTCGCCTCGCCCACGCCGAACCTGCTCGAGCCCTTCTTCGAGAAGCTCGGCTTCAGCCTGGTGGCGCACCATCGCTCGAAGGACGTGGTGCTGTACCGCCAGGGCGACATCAACTTCATCGTCAACCGCGAGCCGAACAGCCCGGCGGCCTACTTCGCGGCCGAGCACGGCCCCTCGGCCTGCGGGCTGGCCTTCCGCGTCAGGGACTCGCACCAGGCCTACGCGCGCGCCCTCGCGCTCGGGGCCCAGCCGGTGGAGATCGCCACCGGCCCGATGGAGCTGCGGCTGCCCGCGATCAAGGGCATCGGCGGTGCGCCGCTGTACCTGATCGACCGTTTCGAGGACGGCAAGTCGATCTACGACATCGACTTCGAATTCATCGCCGGCGTCGACCGGCATCCGGCCGGCCACGGCCTGAAGATCGTCGACCACCTGACGCACAACGTCTACCGCGGCCGCATGGCCTTCTGGGCCGGCTACTACGAGAAGCTCTTCAACTTCCGCGAGATCCGCTACTTCGACATCCAGGGCGAATACACCGGCCTCACCTCGAAGGCGCTGACCGCGCCCGACGGCAAGATCCGCATTCCGCTGAACGAGGAATCCTCCAAGGGCGGCTCGGGCCAGATCGAGGAGTTCCTGATGAAGTTCAATGGCGAGGGCATCCAGCACATCGCGCTCCTGAGCGAGGACCTGATCTCGACCATCGACCAGCTCGGCCTGGCCGGCGTGCCCCTGATGACCGCGCCCAACGACATCTACTACGAGATGCTCGAGCAGCGGCTCCCCGGCCACGGCCAGCCGATCCCCGAACTGCAGGCGCGCGGCATCCTGCTGGACGGCAGCACCGGGGGCGGCAGCCCGCGCCTGCTGCTGCAGATCTTCTCCGAGACCGTCTTCGGGCCGGTGTTCTTCGAGTTCATCCAGCGCAAGGGCGACGACGGGTTCGGCGAGGGCAACTTCAAGGCGCTGTTCCAGTCGATCGAACGCGACCAGGTGCGCCGCGGCGTGCTGAAATCGGACCGCCCGGAGCCCCCGGCTCCAACTGCCACCTAGACCATCGACCGCCTTGGCCGGAGGAGCTTCGAATCTCCGGGCCCGTCGCCTCGACGCAAGTGCATCAATGCGCCGCCTCGCTTGGCTCTTGAACGCCGCGCGGCATCGTCTGCTGTCGCGACAAATCCTGGAACGGCCGCCCGCCGGCGAGGGTGATCCGGTGCAATACACGGCGAAAGCCGTGATAGTCGTTCACCGGGTTGTGTTGGACCGCGCGGTTGTCCCAGAAGGCGATGCAGTCCGTCTGCCAGGACCATCGACAGGTGAACTCCGGCTTGACCTGGTGCTCGAAGAGAAAGCGCAGCAGCGGCGCGCTCTCGGCCTCCGTGAGTCCTTCGATGCCGTCGGTGTGCGCGACATTCACATACAGCGCCTGCTCTCCCGTCTCGGGATGGGTGCGCACGACGGGATGCCTGGAGACGAACTCCCGGGCCACCCTTTCGTTGCCGTCGCTGCGGATGCGGTCTTCGCGCGTCTTCGAGACATCCGCCTTGGCCGAACTGGCGATGCCCACCAGGCCATTCAGCAGGCGCTTCATCGTGTCTGAGAGGGCCTCATAGGCCAGCACCTGGTTTGCGAACATCGTGTCGCCTCCATAAGGGGGCACCTCCCTGGACAACAGCATCGTGCCCATGGGCGGTTCGTCCAGATAGGCCGTGTCCGTGTGCCAAACGCCCCCGAAGTTGACGCGCTCGTGCGCCAGCTTCTTGACTTCGATGATCTCGGGATGGCCTTCGATCCCCTTGACGAACGGATATTCGACCGGCTTGCCGAAGGCGCAGGCGAAGCGCAGGAATTCCTCGGGACTGAGCGGTTGTCCGCGCAGGAAGACGACCTTGTGCGCGAGGAACGCCGCGCGCAACTCGGCGGCCATGCCCTGGCTCAGAGGGCGGCGCAGGTCCAGGCCGAGCACTTCAGCGCCGAGCGCGCCGGCGATTCGCTTGACTTCCACAGAGGCTCCACTCGGAAAGAACTATCAGAGGCCGGATCGTAGGCCTGTACGATCCATCAACACAAATCAAATAATCTGAGCGATTGTTCAATTTTCGATGAAGATCAACTTCAAGCTCCTTTCGACATTTCTTGCCGTTGCCGAGCACGCCAGTTTCCGCAAGGCGGCTGAACAGATGCACTTGTCGCTGCCGGCGGTGAGCATGCAGATCCGCCAACTGGAAGAACGCCTGGGCGTTGCGCTGTTTCATCGCACCACGCGCAGGGTCGAACTCACGCGCGAGGGGGAGCAGTTGATGATCAGTGCCCGCAAGGCGATGGCCGAATTGGACGATGCACTCGCGGGCCTCCAGTTGGTCGCCGACATGCAGCGGGGCCAGTTGACCTTCGCATGCGTTCCCACGGTGGCGGGCACGCGCCTGCCCGGGTTGCTGACGAAATTCGCGCAGCGCCATCCCGGCATTTCCGTGCGTGTGCGGGAGTTGGCCCAGCCGGACCTGCTGGAGGCGGTGCGCCGGGGCGAAGTCGATTTCGGCATCGGCCCCCAGCCCTTGAAGCCGGGCACCCTGCACAGTCGGCCCCTGTTCGACGACGACTACATGGCGCTCGTGTCCGCCGATCACCCGGCGGCGCAAAAGAAAGGGATCTCGCTGCGCGAACTCGCGCGCTCGCCGCTGCTGACGCTCGGAGAATCGGAGTTCCGCAGGCAGCTTCTCGAAGCCCTGTCGGCGGAAGGCCTTGCGTGCGAACTGAACTACGAGTTCACCCACGTGAGCACGACGGTGGCGATGGTGGAGGCCGGGCTGGGCGTCGGCATTCTGCCCGCCGTGGCGGTGCCTTCGCATGGCACCCTGAAGGCCATCCGCATCATGCGCCCAGCCATGAGGCGAACGATCGCCATCATTACAGTGCGGGGGCACGCGCTGTCGCCATCGGCTCTGCGCTTCGTGGAGATGTGTGACCTGCTGGTGCCGCCGCACTCGAACCGCGCCAGCGGCTAGTGCGGACCGTCACCGAGCTCAAGACTGGCGAGACCGTCTACTCCGGGATCGGGCCGGGGCGAATCCGAACCCGCCCTCTACCGGCCGTCCGTAAAGGTGCAAGGACAGCCCTCTGCTCCCGCTCGTTGGCCGCCCCTCAACCCGCGCCCAGGCCGATCGGTGCGGGAACCGCATTCACGATCCGGGTGAAGAGCGCGCCGTAGTCCGGCTCCGGCTCGCAACCGGTGAGCGGATCGCGATTGGCGCTGAAGGCCCGGTCGAGCTCGCTCCAGTCTTCGTCCGTCAGCACTTTCTCTGCCAAGGGAAGGATTTCGCGCTCTTCCATCGCCATGTGGGCCAGGTAGAAGTCGACATAGCGCTCGACCGCCTGCTCGAAGGCTTGACGACGGGCCTCGCCCATCATCTCGAAGCCGAGCAAGGCATGTTCGACTTCCCGGATCTTTCGCTCGCCGCGCGCATGGTCGTCGTCCAGCCGGTCGAGCAGTTCGCGCGAGATCGGCGTCCGCGCGCGCATCTTCGGGAACAGCAGCTCGGACTCCTTGCGGTGGTGCCGCTTCTCGGGAAACTCGTCGACATAGAAGAGCATCGCGCGCAAGGCGCCGAAATCCGGCAGCGTGCCCTGTCGGCGGTGCTGGGCCAGCAGCAGGACGATGGAGCGCAGCATGGCGGAAAGCGCCGAATGCTCATCGCGGATGATTCTGATTGTGGTGTGTGTCATTGCGGGCACTCCGGAGGGGATGGCCGTAGCCTCTCACCTCCGCGCCGCCCCGACCTTGCGGCAGATCAATACATGCGCTCGAATTGCGGACAAGGCGCAAAGGCGCGGACGGGCCGCCCAAGGCGGCTTGCGCCCCCTCGGGGGGCAGCGACCCCACGAAGCGAGGCAGCGTGGGGCACTGCACCCTCGTCAAGCCTTCAGGACCGACTCCGTGTGCTCGCCAAGCGCGGGCACCCCCTCCGGCGCGTCCGGCAGGCCGGCAGAGAACTTCACCGGAAAGCGCACCGAGATCCGGCCTTCCTCGGGGTGCTGCCGCACCATGTCGCGGGCGATCAGTTGCGCATCCTCGAACAGCTCCGCGGCGCCCAGCACCGGGGAGAAGGGAACGTCGGTGCCGGCGAAGCGATCGCCCCATTCGGCCAGCGTCTTGCCCGCGAACACCTGCACCATGAGGCTGTTGACCTCCTGCTTGTGCTTCTGCCTTTGCGGCCGCGTCGCGAAACGCGGATCGCGCAAGGCGGGAAATTCGTCGCCCAGCACCTCGCACAGGTTGACCCAGAACTTGTTCTCCAGGATGCCCATCGCCAGGTGGCGGCAATCCAGGGTTTCGAACAGGTCGTTCTCCGGCATCACCGTCGGCGAGTCGATCAGCCGGTCCGCGGGAATGCCGCGCGCGGCCCAGGCGCCCTGCGCCGTCCACGACGTCACGGCATCCAGAATCGACACGTCCAGGTGCTGCCCCCGGCCGTTCTGACGGGCGCTCATGATCGCCACGCTCAGCGACAGTGCGGCATAGCCCGAGGCGGCAAAGTCCGAGATGCGCGCGCGTGGCCGCGACACCTTGTCGTGCACCTGCACCGGCACCGCCCAGTAGCCCGACAGGGCCAGGTAGTTCAGGTCATGGCCCGCATCGGCCGCCAGCGGACCGGTCTGGCCGAAGCCCGAGATCGAGCACAGCACGATGGACGGGTTGACCTCCGCCAGGGCGTCGTAGCCCAGACCCAGCCGCTGCATCACGCCCGGGCGGAAGCCTTCGATCACCGCATCGGCGCGCTTGACCAGGTCCAGGAAGTCCGCCTTTCCTTCGGGCGACTTCAGGTCCAGGGCGACCGATCGCTTGCCGCGATTGAACTGGGCGAACACCGCCGGCCCGAGCAGGCGCGAGGTATCGCCGGTGTCCGGGTTCTCGATCTTGATCACGTCCGCGCCCAGCTGCGCGAGCAGCGACGCCGCGTGAGGCCCGGGCAGCAACTGGCTGACATCGAGGATCGTCACATCCTTCAGGCACGACCATTCCGGTTTCATCGTCCGTCCACCTTCAAGCCAATGGTCCTGATCAGATCACCGAAGCGCTTGTCCTCGGCGATCACGAATTTCTGGAACTCCGCCGGCGAGCCATCAGGGCGGAGCTCGGAGCCCATGGTCTTCACCAGCTCATCCATCGCACCCGAGCGCAAGATGGCGCCGATCTCCCTGGACAGGCGATCGACGATCGGCGCCGGCGTCCTGGCGGGCGCGAAAACCCCCGACCAGCTGTTCAACGAGAAGCCGGGAGGCAGCGCCTCTGCCAGCGTCGGCACCTCGGGCAGCGAAGGCGACCGCTTGTCGCTGGTGACGGCCAGCGCACGCAGCTTGCCGTTGTTGACGAACGTCAATGCCGTCCCCAGGATGGGCATGCCGAATTGGGTCTGGCCCGACAGCTGGGACGAGACGATGTCCGGCGCGCCCTTGTAGGGGACGTGCAAGGCCGTCGTGCCGGTATCCCTGAGCAGTTGCTCGACCGCCAGGTGGGCGATGCTGCCATTGCCGCCGGAGCCGTAAGCCATCCCGCCCGGCTTCGCCTTCAGCGCGGCGATCAAGTCCTGGGCCGTGCGTATGGGCGAAGACGCGGGAACCGTGAGCAGCGAAGCCCCGCCGCCCAGCATCGAAATGGCCACGAAATCCGCCGCCAGGTCGTAGGGCGGCGTGCGGAACGTATGCACGGTGATGGCTTGCGTGTTGGCGAACAGGCCCAGGGTATAGCCGTCAGGGGTGGCGCGCTTCAGGGCCGATGCGCCGATGGAGCCGCCGGCGCCGGGCATGTTCTCGACCACCATCGGCTGGCCCAGCCGCGCCGTCAGGGCGCTGCCGAGCGCCCGCGCCCAGATGTCCGGTGTGCTGCCCGGCTGGAACGGCACCAGCATCCGGATGGGCCGGTCCGGATAGGCGTCCGCGGCCCAGCTGGCGTGCGATGCGAACAGTGCCGCCGCTGCGCCGCCGGCCGCCTGCAGGAAGCGTCTCTTGTTCATGTCTTGTCTCCTTGTGAATTGAAGGTTGCGCGGGCGCTTGGTGCGCCTCTTTCACTCACGCTTCCAGAATGACGCGGGCGATCGTGTTGCGCTGAATCTCGGAGGTGCCCGTGACGATGCGGAACATGCGCAGCTTGCGGAACACGTGCTCCACCGGATGGTTCTTCGTCACGCCGACGTTGCCGTGGATCTGCACCGCCTTGTCGGCCACCTCGAAGCAACGTTCGGACACGAACAGCTTGCAGGCCGCGGCCTCCATGCGGATGTCGGCGCCGCGATCGGCCAGCAGCGCGGTGTTCAGGATCATGCTTTCGCACGCCCACAAGGCCGCGGCCATGTCGGCGAGCATGTGCTGGATCGCCTGGAAGCGCGCGATCGGGCCACCGAACTGCTGGCGGGTGCGGGCGTATCCCAGAGACAGCTCGTAGACGTGGCGCGCCATGCCCAGCATCGTCGGGCAGTGCAGCAGGCGGTTCACGTTGATGCGCGCCATGCCGAGCTTGAAGCCGTTGCCGTAGCCGCCGAACACGTTGCGCACCGGCACCCGCACGTTCTCGAAGATGATGTCGGCGTCGATGTGCTGGCCGGACATCGGAAGATAGGCCTGCTCCAGGCGCACGCCGGGCGAATCCAGCTCGACCAGAACCGCCGTCACCCCCTTGGGTGTGCTGTCGGGATCGGTCACGCACTGGACGATCGCGAAGTCGGCGAAAGGCGAACCGCTGATGTAGTGCTTGTGGCCGTTGATGACAAGCTCGTCGCCATCGAGCACCGCGCGGGTGGTGATGCTGTTGGCGTCGGATCCGGAGTGGGGTTCGGTCATCGCGAAGCAGGTGCCCTTCTCGCCGCGAATGACCGGCAGGAAGAAGCGCTCCATCTGATCGGGCGTGGCGTACTTCAGCATGTTGCCCACGCGCGGCGGACCGCTCAGGTCGCCCAGCACATGGGCGCCCAGCAACGCACCGGACCTGGCGATGTCCAGCTTCAGCAGGCACTGGTCCAGGACGCTCAGGCCGGCGCCGCCCATCTCGGGCGGCAGGCAGATCGGCAGCAGGCCCGCTTCGCTCGAGCGGCGCCAGATGCGATGCAGGACCTCGCGCGGCCACGGGTCCTCGGGGCCGAGGTCGAGCTCTTTCTCGATCGGGAGGACCTCGTCCTGGATGAAGCGGGCAAGACGCTCGCGAATCTCGGCGAGCTGGGGGCTGGCAAGGTGTTCCATCTGTCTCTGTTCCTCGGTTCAGTTGACGCGGCGTTCCACGTCGGTCCAATAGGGCTCGCGCACCAGCTTGCGCGCGATTTTTCCGCTCGGGTTCTTCGGCAGCTCGGCCGCGAATTCGATCGTGCGCGGGGACTTGTAGTCGGCCAGGCGCTCGCGGCAGAAGGCCATCAGCTCGGCGGCCGTGGCCGTGGCGTCCCCCCTCAGGCAGATGACCGCCTTCACGCTCTCGCCCCATTGCGCATCGGGCACGCCCACCACGCAGGCCTCGAAGACCGCGGGGTGCTGGTAGAGCGCGGCTTCCACTTCGGTCGGGTAGACGTTGAATCCGCCCGAAATGATCATGTCCTTCTTGCGGTCCACCAAGTAGATGAAGCCCTCCTCGTCCACCCGCGCCAGGTCGCTGGTGTGGAACCAGCCGTCGACCAGCACCTCGGCCGTGAGCTCCGGCGCGCCCCAGTAGCCCTTGAAGACGTCTTCGCCGCGCACCACCACTTCGCCGATCTCGTCGCCGGAGACCTCTTCGCCGCGCTCGTTCACCACCCGCACATCGGCCTCGACGTGGGGTCGCCCGCAGGATGCCAGGCGCTCGGGACGGTGGGCGATCGCGTGCGCGTGGTCTTCGATGGACAGGCGTGCCACGCCGGACGTGGTCTCGCTGCCACCGTAGCCTTGCGAGAGGATCGGACCGAAGCAGGCCCAGGCTTCCCGGATTCGCGTGGGTGCCATCGGCGCTGCGCCATAGGCGATGGAGCGCAGGCTGGACAGGTCGTAGCGCCCGATCGCCGGATGCGCCAGCGCCATGTTGATCATCGCCGGGACCATGAACACGTGCGTGATGCGCAGTTCCTGCACCGCCGCCAGGAAGGGCTCGACCTCGTACTTGTCGAACACCACCAGCGTGCCGCCGCCGTGCAGGACCGGTTGGATCAGCATGCCGGTGGCGTGCGTCATCGGGCCGAGCAGCGCGAGCCGGTCGCCCCGCCCTATCCGCACGTCGCTGCCGATGAGGAACTTGCGAAGGCTGGCCCGGCGATTGCCGAAGCTCTGCATCGCGGCCTTGATCCTGCCGGTGGAGCCGGACGAGAAATGGAGCACGGCGATATCGTCCGGATCGATGTCGACCACCGGTGCGACCGGGGACGCACGGGCCAGCAGCGCCTCGTAATCCAGGTAGCCGGGACGTTCGCCAGCCAGCGAAATCATCGCGCGCACCGACTCGAAGCCGGGCGTGGACGGGGTGTGGCCGGTGAAGCCTTCCCCGGCGATCAGCACGGCCGGCGTGCAGTCGGCCATGACTTCCGACACCTCGGTGGCGGTGTAGCGCGGATTGAGCGCGGCCTTGGTCAGGCCCGCCTGGTACAGCGCGCACTCGATCTCCACGAGTTGCGCGCAGTTGCGCGCATGGATGGCCACGCGATCGCCCTTCTGGAGCCCGAGCGCCAGCAGCGCGTTGGCCAGGCGACAGGAGCGCTCGTGCAGCGCCGCATAGGTCACGATGCGGCCGTTGTGGATGACGGCGGGCCGTTGGCCCCAGTAGCGGGCGCCGCGTCGGATATGCAGGTTCAGATCCATGGTTTGTCTCTCGGTGTGCGGAAGGTCTTGGGCCAGTTTCTCCACTTGCACGCATGCCAACAATCAACCAAACTGGCACAAGACATAACCAACAGGAATGCCTTTGCAGATCCAGGACTTTGAATACCTTCTGGCGGTCGCCGAGCACGCGAGCATCGGCCGGGCTTCACAGGCGCTGGGAATCAGCCAGCCCGCCTTGACCAAGGCCGTGCACCGCATCGAAACGGACGCCGGCCTGCAGCTCTTCACCCGGCACGCCAAGGGGGTTCTGCTCACCGAAGCCGGCCGCTCGTTCCTGCACCGTGGCCGCAAGATCTGGCTCGAGTACGGCGACGCGATGCGCGAGATGCAGCAGATGCGCACCGGCCAGCTGGGCCAGCTGCGCGTCGGGTTCAGCCCTTCGGTCTCCGAGGAACTGGTGGTCACGGCCTTCTGGCAGCTCATCCAGGAGCGCCCGGCCGCCAGGCTGCAGCTGCGCGAGCGGCTGATCAGCGAACTGATCGAGATGCTGCTGGCCGGCACCCTGGATCTGATTCTTGCCCCGGCGAGCGAGACCGCGACGACGCAGGGCCTGAGCTTCCAGTCGCTCTACGCCGATCGATTCCATGTGGTGAGCGATCGCAACCATCCGCTGCAGGGGCGCGGGACGCTCTCGCTGCACGATCTCGCCCGGGAGCAATGGATCCTGCCGGGCACCCACGTGCGCGTGCGCCAGTGGATCACCGCCGAGTACCGCAAACGGGGCCTGGAAGGGCCGGACGTGCGCGTGGAGGCGGAGTTCGGCCGGGTGTCGATGTGGCCGCTGGCGCGGAACTCCCCCCTGCTCACGCTCTGCAGCGTCGCCGGCCTGACCGAGGCCCGCCGACACGGGCTGGAGGTCCTGCCGGCGCCGGAGCTGGAGATCGCGCGGGACATGGGGGTCATCGTGCGCGCCGGCGCCTGGCAGTCGCCGCTGGCCGAAAGGCTGACGGCCTTGCTGCGCGCCAATGCAAGCGCCGAGCAGGGGAATCGACCCGCCCCCGCGTGAGCGGATGGCGCGGCCTCGCCCGCGCATTGCCCGACGCTCGCAAAGCTCCTACATTCGAATGGTGCGATTTCCAGGCCTGGATGGAAACGCCGCTGCACCCGGGTGCGGGGTTCGTGCAAGTCGTGTTCCTGAGGAGCAGCCATGAGAATGCAGGCTTGCGTTGCGGTGTGGCCCGGGCCATGAGAGAGAAGATCATCCAGGGACTTGGCGCGCTTGTCGGCGCCCTGTTGTCATGGCCCACGGTCTCCAGGTACCTGGGCACGCTGCCCGCCTACCACACGGTCGAGCTGTTCGGAGCCGGCGCCGGTTTCATTCTGGGGCTCTTCCTGCAAACGACGAAGGTGGTGCAGAAGACCATCGCGCCGTGGCACAGCGGGTGGAAATTCATGCTGCTGTTGCTGGCCGTCGCCGCCTGGCTGTACCTGAACTACGACTTGTACCGCCAGTACCAGCTCTTCGGGGCGGCTCCGGGGGACATGACACCGGAACGACTGGCGAAGGCACAGTTCGCTGTCGGCACCCTGGCGGTGATCTGGGCGGCGCCGCTGGCCTGCATCGGCGCTGCGATTGCCGAAGCCCTCGACCGCAAGTTCCGATCGTGAATCCCGGCAAGATCCCGCATTCCGTTTTTTCCACACCACGAAGGATTGACATGACAGACCCCTCGACCATCCAAGTCGGCCAGCTGACCATTCGCTATCTCGTGGACGGGTCGCAGGCCGGCCGCGTCGGCATGTTCGAGCTCACAGTGCCGCCCGGCTCGAACGTGCCGCCGCCGCACAGTCATACGCAGAACGACGAATGCATCTATGTCCTGGAGGGAACGTTGCGATACTCCGTCGATGCCGAAACGCGCGACCTCGCAGCCGGCGCGACGATGTTCAGTCCCAAGGGCAGCGTGCATCAGTTTTCGAATCCCTTTGGAACGCAAGCCCGGGCACTGGTCGTGCAGTCACCGGATATCGGCGCCCAGTACTTTCGCGATGTCGGCGCGGTGGTCAACACCGGAGGACCACCGGACAAGGCGGCGCTGGTTGCCGTCATGAGCCGCTATGGACTGGTCCCGGCCGCGCCGCCCGGCGCCCGGTGACTGACGACGTGAGAGTCCGGATATGGAAGCCCTCGTCATCCACGCCCCCGGCGACCTGCGCGTCGAAGAATTCGAAACCGCCGAACTCGGCTCCGATCAATTGCAGGTCCGGGTTCGCTGCGGCGGCATCTGCGGCTCGGATCTGCACTACTACCAGCATGGCGGCTTCGGCGCCATCCGCATCAAGGAGCCGATGGTGCTCGGCCATGAGGTCGCCGGCATGATCGAGGCGGTGGGCGCCGGCGTCACGAGCTTCAGTCCCGGCGAACGCATCGCCATCAGCCCGAGCCGGCCGTGCGGCGTTTGCCGCTACTGCCAGCAGGGCCTGCAGAACCATTGCCTCGACATGCGCTACTACGGCAGCGCCATGCGCACGCCGCACGTGCAGGGCGCGTTCCGCCAGCAGATCGTGGTCGAGACCCACCAGGCCCACCGGCTGGCCGATTCGGTCAGCGATGGCGAAGGCTCGATGGCCGAGCCGCTGGCGGTGGCGCTGCACGCGGTGCGACGTGCCGGCTCCCTGCTCGGCAAGCGCGTGCTGGTCACCGGCTGCGGGCCGATCGGTGCACTGGCGATCATCGCCGCGCGGCGCGCAGGCGCCGGCCACATCGTCGCCACCGACGTCGGAGCGCACACGCTGGGCAAGGCGCTCAAGGTCGGCGCCGACGAGATCGTCAACGTGGCGGAAGCGCCCGACGGCCTGGCGCGCTTCACGGCCGACAAGGGCAGCTTCGACGTGCTGTTCGAGGCCAGCGGCAATGTCCGTGCGCTGGTCGGCGCCTTCGATGCGCTGCGCCCGCGCGGCATCATCGTGCAGCTCGGGCTGGGCGGCGACATGACGCTGCCGATCAACACCCTCGTGGCCAAGGAATTCGACCTGCGAGGCGCGTTCCGCTTCCACGAGGAATTCGCGGTCGCGGTGGAACTGCTCAACAAGGGGCTGGTGGACGTGAAGCCGCTGATTTCGGCCACGTTGTCGTACCGCGACTCGGCCCGCGCCTTCGCGCTGGCGGCCGATCGCTCGCAGGCCATGAAAGTGCTGCTGAACTTCGACTGAGCGCGGCCGCGCGGTTCCGCGCATGGCGTGATCCCGAACACCCACGCCCCGACGAAGGGCCGGCGTTCAGGCTGCGGCACATTTCCTGACCGTGTCCCAGGTGCGGGTCGTCACGCCGGTGCCGAAGGTCTTCTCGATCAACGTCATGAACACCGGGCCGCGCGGGTTCGGAACGTACGCGGTGAAGACTTCCCGGCCCTGGATGGCGAGCACGCACGCGCCGTCGACCTCGAGCGGAAGCGAGAGCTTGGCCTCGGGAGGCTGGCGCAAGAACGTGACGACGCGCTTGGCGTTCGTCGACAGCTGAAGTGCGGCGAACGGGTCCGCGTCGAACAGCCCACGAAGATCATCGGCGGAGCGCACGATGGAAAGAAAGGTCCGGCCGAGCTGCTGCGCCATCGCCGCTTCGGCCTTGCGTTCAAGTGCCGCCTGCGACGCGGCACGCGCGTTGAACGCGACATTGCCGCTGGACAGCACGGTCTTGATGTCGGTGAAGCCGGCGCTTTCGAAGCAGCGCTTCAGCGCCGGCATCTTGGCGTTCATGGGGCTCACACCGCGGAGGAATGCAACATAGCGGGGCATCGGTCATCCACCGTTCAGCCACGCAGGGGCAGCGCGACACCGATCGCCACGAACACCCCGCCGCAGGCCTGGTTGAAGCGCCGCCCGACGCGGCGCAGCCACGGACTGATGCGATGCGCCATGCTGGCGATGACCGCCTCGGTCGCGATTTCGATCGCCGCGAAGGTCCCGGCCATGATGACGAACTGGATGAACAGGCTGCGGGTGGGATCGATGAACTGAGGCAGGAAGGCGGCGAAGAACAGCAGCCCCTTGGGATTGGTCAGGGCGGAGAGCGCGCCTTGCTGGAACAGCGACCAGCCCGGCCGGGCCTGCGCCGAAGCTTGAAGCTCGAGGCCGATCGGGGGCGAGCGCCAGACCTGGACGCCGAGCCAGACGAGGTACGCACCGCCCAGCCACTTCATGACGGTCAGCCACACCAGCGACGCCTGGAGCAGCGCGCCGATGCCGAACATCGAGAGGGCCACGACGGCGACGAAGCCGAAGGCTCCGCCGAAGATGGTGTAGAGCGCCTTGCGCCGACCGTGCAGGGCCCCGTGCGTGAGCGCCAGCAGCCCGTTGGGTCCGGGCGACAGCGACAGGCCGATGGCGGCCAGGAGGTAGATGAGCCAGGTGTTGCGGTCCATGGCGCTCGATGCTGACGGGCGCGCCCTCCCGGGTCAAGAGGGCCGAATCATCGAGCCAAGGTCAATCCCGGCGGGGACGGGGCGCCCGGCGGCCGGCGCTGCGCTCGCGCTTCGGCCCGGCCAGCACGCGGAGCGCGGCGTTCATGTGCGCGCGCATCGACGCCTCCGCGCCGCAGTCGTCGCCATCGCAGATCATGGCGACCATCTCCGCATGGCTGTCCTGGACCCGTTGCAGGCTCGCCTCGGTCTTGCGCTGCTCCATGCCCTGGCGCGACTGCGATTCGAGCGAACTGCGGATCGAGCCGATCATCTGCCAGAGCAGAAGGTTGCCGCTGGCGCGGGCGATCTCGATGTGGAGTTCGGTGTCGAGCGCCGCATAGGCGGCCGGGTCGCGCAGCCGGGCCTGCATCTGCACCACCAGCGCAGACATGCGCTCCATGTGTTCGGGCGTCCGGCGCCGCGCCGCGAGAGTCGCCGCCCGGCTTTCCAGGCTGGCCCGCACCTCCATCAGATCCTCGGTGGAATTCTCGAGCACCTGCAGCGCCCGCGAAAAATAGACATTCAGCGCGGAAGCGTCCAGGTCGCGGCGAATCACGGGGCTTTTGCCGTTGGCGATCTCCACCACGCCCATGCCCTTGAGCGTGCGCAAGGCCTCGCGCACCACGGGCCGGCTGACGCCGAGCACCTCGGCCAGCCGGGCCTCGCCGGGCAGGGCCGCGCCAGGCCCGAGCTGCTCCTGCTCGATGTGCCGAAGCAGGCTCTGCACGGCCTGCTCGGTCAATGAGGTGCGGTCGAGCTTGCCCAGGACAAAAGGATGTGGATGCATGTGAATCGCCGATGGTGCCAACCTATCATATAGGTATAAAGGTTGTCGTCTGCCGCTCGTGCCGGTTCAATCGGCCGATCGATCAGAAAGAGGCAAGCCATGTGGAAAGACGACGACGAGCTGTTCACGCTGATGAAGACCCGCCTGTTTCCCGCGGTGGTGGGGGACATCCTCGACACCATGGGCCTGACGCGGCAGTTCCTGCCGCCGGCCATCCGGCCGGTCGCGCGGTCGATGGTGATCGCGGGCCGCGCGATGCCGGTGCTGGAAACCAATTGCTTTTCGCGCGCCGAGCCCGAAGGCAAGACGGCGCTGAGCCAGCAGCCGTTCGGCCTGCTGTTCCATGCGCTGGACGACCTGAAGCCCCATGAGGTCTATGTCGCCACCGGCTGCGCGCCGCAGTTCGCGCTGTGGGGTGGACTGATGACCACCCGCGCCCTGCACCTGAAGGCGGCGGGCGCGGTGCTCGACGGCTACTCGCGCGACACCAGCGAAGTGCTGGAACTGGGCATGCCGGTCTTCTCGCTGGGCGGCTACTCGCAGGACCAGGGCCCGCGCGGCAAGGTGGTCGACTACCGGGTTCCGGTGGAGATCCAGGGCGTGCGGGTGCGTCCGGGCGATGTGGTCTTCGGCGACCAGGACGGCGTGCTGATCGTGCCGCGCGAGGCGGAGGTCGAAGCCCTCAGCCGTGCGCTGGAGAAGGTCAGCACCGAGAGCGCGGTGCGCACCGCGATCCAGAACGGCATGAGCACGGTCGAGGCCTTCAACCACTTCGGCGTGATGTAAGGGCGGCGCGGCACGCCGTGGCTCGCTGGGGCGGCGCGCCCGCGCGCCCCGCGCCAGGCCGCGCGCCGCTTCCCGATGGATTCCACCGCATGACACACACACTCCGCTCCGCCGCCTGGTTCGCCGGCGACGACAAGGACGCCTTCATCCACCGCAGCTGGATGAAGAACGCCGGGCTGCCCGACGACAGCTTCGGACGCGGGCACCCCGCCTCCCCCCCCCCCCGCGTTGACGATCCTTCTCCACCTCCAGCCCCTAGTGGGGGGAGAGCTTTGGACAAACGAAGGCATCACGCAATACGCCAATGGTGGGGTCCTCCCTCCGAGGAGGGAGAGGAGCAGCCGAGCCGTCCATCAGGCCCTGCGGGACGATGACGCGTGTGCGAGTGCGTGTGCGTGTGCGTGTGCCCGCCTGGCGGCGCGGCGAGGCGTTGATGCAGCTGTCGCGCGCATGAGCGCGGCGCAGGGGCCCAGGTCCGGCCGCGTTGCGGGCGAACGGGCTTGCCTTTGACACTGCGACGACTACAGTTCGTGCTGTCCGCGATTCGCGAACAAGGAAAACGGTATGAGCCAGGATCCGTTTGCAGAGCTGAAGCAGCGACAGCGGGAGATGTGGGCCTCTTTCGCCCCGACGGCCATGTTCACCACCCCGGTGGCGGGTCACCTCGTGAAGTTTGCGCACATCGCTCCGGACGAGGCCGTCCTCGACGTCGGCACCGGGACCGGCGTCGTGGCCATCACGGCCGCGCGGGCCGGCGCGCAGGTGCAGGCGCTGGACCTGACGCCCGAACTCCTCGAGCAAGCCCGCGAGAACGCCCGCATCGCCCAGCAAGAAGACATCGTATGGACCGAGGGCGACGCCGAGCAACTGCCCTACCCCGACGCGTCGTTCGACGTCGTGTTGAGCCAGTTCGGACACATGTTCGCGCCGCGCCCCGACGTCGTGATCGCGGAGATGCATCGCGTGCTCAAGAGCACCGGCCGGATCGCGTTCGCCACCTGGCCACCGGAGCACCTCATTGGCCGCCTGTTCGCCCTCGTGGGGCGCAATTCGCCGCCGCCGCCACCCGGGGCGGCGCCGCCTCCGCAGTGGGGCCATCCCGCGACGGTCGTGGAGCGCCTGGGCAAACGCTTCGACGCCCCCTTTTTCRAGCGCGGCACGATGGCTTTCCCTGCGCTCAGCATCGAGCACTACCGCTTGTTCATGGAGGTCGGGCCGATCCAGAAGCTGGTCGAAAGCCTCGCGGCCGATCCCGGGAAGCTCGCTGCGCTCCGGGCCGAGTTCGATGCCATGGTCTCCCTCCACTACGCCGACAACATCGTGCATCAGGACTACCTGCTGACGCGCGCCCAGGCACGCTGAGACGAATGGAACGACCCGCATGCCGGCAGCGTTGCGCGCGCTTCGAGCGGACATCACCCAGCTGACGGTCGACGCCATCGTCAACGCGGCGAACAATTCCCTCCTCGGCGGCGGCGGGGTGGATGGAGCCATCCATCGCGCGGCGGGGCCCGAGTTGCTGCTGGAATGCCGACTGCTGGAAGGCTGCCAGACCGGCGACGCCAAGCTCACCCGAGGCTATCGCCTGCCCGCCAAGTTCGTCATCCACACCGTCGGTCCCGTGTGGCATGGCGGTGCCCACGGCGAAGCCGAACTGTTGTCGTCCTGCTATCGGAAGTCACTGTCGCTCGCGGGCGAACAGGGCGCGCGAACAGTCGCGTTCCCGAGCATCAGCACCGGGGTGTACGGCTACCCGATCGAGCTCGCAGCGCAAGTTGCCGTGGCTGCCGTTCGAGCCGGCCTGGAACAAGGCTCGACCATCGAAGAGGTCATCTTCTGCTGCTTCTCGGCCGACGACCTGGCCGTCTATCAGGCGGTGCTCGCCGAGGGGTCGGCCTGACCCGGTCGAGGACCTTGGCTGGCGCCAGCCCCGATGTCGCTGGCGTCGATGCTGTAGTCTCCCATTCGATGGCCGGATACCTCCCGGTTTGAAACGGAGCGACGATGGGTGACAAGGTCCTGGTGTTCTATGGCTCCTACCGGTCCGACCGGATGGGCGTGCGTCTGGCGGACTACGTGGTCGCCGGCCTCAAGGCGCGAGGTGACGATGCGGAACTGGTGGACGCCAAGGCGGTCGACCTGCCCATGCTCGACCGCATGTACAAGGAGTACCCGTTGGGCACCGCCCCCGCGGCCATGGAAGCCCTGGCCGGGAAGATACGCGACGCGGATGCCTTCGTCTTCGTGACCGGGGAATACAACTGGGGTCCGCAACCAGGCTTGAAGAATCTGACGGACCACTTCCTCGAGGAGTGGTTCTGGCGCCCGGCCGCCATCGCCAGCTATTCGGCCGGCCGGTTCTCGGGTGTCCGCTCGGGCACCATTTGGCATTCGATCCTGTCCGAGATGGGCATGGTCGTCGTTTCAAGCACGCTCGCCGTCGGCCCCATCTCGCAGACGCTGGATGCCGACGGGCGGCCCACCGGCAACGCCGGCGAAGCGCTCGAACGCTCCTTCGTTCGCTTCGCCGACGACCTGGCCTGGTGGACCGAGGCGGCGCGCGCACAGCGCGCGCGCAAGCCGCCGCCGTACTGACTGCTGGGAGCGTCGACGGTGCAGGAGGAGGTCGGGATTGCCCCGCGCTGCGCCAGCGACGGCGCCTCGGCTCCTCATCTTGGCGCGTCAGGCGCCTGCAAGACTTCATCGAACAACGCCAGCAACTGCCGCGCGAACAGGTCCATGTTCAGGACCCGGTCGCCTTCGCCGGTCTCGATGGTCTTCGCCCGCGTCACGTCGCCGGCGACTGCGACACACACGTGGCCGGGCGCATCCCCATACGGACTGCCCGACGGCCCGGCCGCACCGCTCTCGCCGAGCCCCCAGGTGGCGCGAAGCTGGCCGCGGATCCTGTTGGCGACGAGGGCCGCGTAGGGCTCGGTCTCCGAGCGCATGCCGACGACATCGGCGGCGCTCAGGCCCAGCAGCGCCCTGCCCGCGCGCCGCGTGTAGACGACGGCGCCGCCGAGGAAGAAGGCCGACGCGCCCGGGATGGCCAGCAGCGCGGCCGACACGAGGCCGCCGGCCGATGACTCGGTGACCGCCACCGTCTGGCCGCGCTCGCGCAAGTCGGCGCCGACGCGGGCGGCAAGGGTGGCGAGCGATGGCAGATCGGACATTCGGGACTCCAGGGGTGGGGCGTTGCAATACCCGCTTATAGCGCGAGCGGCCGCCCAACCTCCACGCCCGTCTCGGGACTGGCGGCCCGGACCGTCATGTCGCCGAGCGCTGCCAGGCTCTGCCGCGCAGCGTCCTGCAGCGCTTGGAAGAGGGTCAGGGACAACCCCTATCAAGTAATTTACCAGTTGGTCAATTACTTGATAAGATTTATCGAACGAGAAGTGAACACCCCGTCATTCTTCGGATGTGAACTCGAAGAAACCAACAGGGAATCGCCAGCCGCCGAGACAGTCCTTGCCCCACGAAAGAGCCCGAAAATGAATCACAGCTTTCAGTCCCGCCGCGACATCCTCAAGACCCTCGCGGTGGGCGGCTCACTTGCCGCCGGCGGCATGTCCCTGTCCCGCCTGGCGCACGCGCAGGCCGAGTCGATCCGTGTGGGGTTTCCAGTGCCGCTGACCGGCGCGTTCGCGGCGGAAGCGAAGGCTGTCGTGCGCGGCGCTGAATTGGCGATCAAAGAATTCAACGACGCCGGAGGCATGAACGGCAGGAAAGCCGAGCTTCTGGTGCGCGACGACAAGCTCAATCCCCAGGAAGCCGCCACCCGCACGATCGAGCTGCTTGACAAGGACAAGGCCCACTTCATCGTCGGCTCGGTGTCGTCAGCGGTACAGCTTTCCGTGAACAACGTGACCAAGCAGCGCAAGGTCATCTTCAATTCGATCAGTCAGTCCGACACCATCAACGAGGCCAGCGACTGGAGCCGCTACACCTTCCACGAATGCCTGAATCCGCACATGACGGCCGGCGCCGTCGCGCGCTATGCGATTCCGAAGCTTGGCAAGCGCGTGGTGTTCCTCACGGCCGACTACGCGTATGGCCAGGAGATGGTTCGCGGCTTCCAGACAGCAGGCAAGGCACTGGGCATGGACGTGCTCGCCGACATTCGCCATCCGCTGGGCCAGACCGACTTCTCCAGCTATTTTCCGCGCATCACGGGGCTCAAGCCCGACGTGCTGATCGTCTGCAATTTCGGTCGCGACCAGCAGATCGCCTTCAAGCAGGCCAACGATTTCGGGTTGAAGAAGCAACTGAAGATCATTGCGCCGCTGCTGATGCACAACGGCCGCATGGTCGACGGCCACAAGTCCTATGAAGGCATCATTGGCGGCACCGGCTACTACTGGGGCATGGAGTCTTCGTTGCCCTCGGCCAAGCGCTTCGACGACGCGTTCAAGGCCTTGCACGGGGGGGTCTACCCTACGGACTATGCGGGCCTCGGCTATGCCGGTGTGCGCAATGTGCTGGCGGCCGCCAAGGCGGCGGGCACGACAGACACCGAGAAAGTGGTCGACGCCCTCGCCGCCATGAAAGGCGATGTCTACAAGGGCAACGTCTATTTCCGCGCCTGCGACCACCAGGCCGTGCAGTCGGTGTTGATTGTCGAATCCAAGGCCCCGTCGGCCGCCGCGAACGACCAGGATATCTTCAAGATCCTGGCGACCGAGAACTTCGAAGAAGGCATGCTTCGCAGCTGCGCCGACCTGGGCCACAGGGCCTGATGCCTTTCGCCTGAGATCAAGGCGCTCGCGGGCTGCCTCCGGCGCCCTCGCCCGGCACTCGCTTCGGGCATCCAACTTTTGAATCCGGACATGGACATCACTTTCAACCTGATCGCCCAGCAGTTGGTCACAGGCCTGGCGCTCGGCTCGATCTACGTGCTGGTGGGCGTCGGCCTGTCACTGGTGTTCGGCCTGCTCACCGTCGTCAACTTCGCACATGGCGCATTCTTCATGGTGGGTGCGTATGTCGGCGTCTTCGTGTTCGCCCGTACTGGCAATTTCTGGCTGTGCATGGTGCTGGTCCCGCTGATCACCGGCGCCGTCGGCATGGTGGTGGAGCGCTTTCTGGTGCGTCCGCTGTACGGCCGGGGCATCGACTACCCCCTGCTGCTGACATTCGGCCTGGCCTACGTGATCATGGACCTGGTTCGCATGGCCTTCGGTGTGCAGGGCGAACAGTTCGATGCGCCCGAGATCCTGCAAGGCGCCGTGGACATCGGCGTCGGCATGTTCCCGATCTACCGCCTTTTCCTCATTGCCGTGACCGCCGTGGTGCTGCTGGCGCTGTGGCTGTTCCTCGAGAAGACCCGCTACGGCCTGATCGTTCGCGCCGGCGCCCGCGACCCGCTGGTGCTGCGCGTGCTGGGCATCAACATCGCCAGCGTCTGGCTGGCGATCTTCGGTGTCGGGACGGCGCTTGCCGGTCTGGCCGGACTGCTGGCGGCGCCCCTGCGCGGTGCTTCGCCCGAGATGGGCGTCCCGGTGCTGATCGAGGCCTTCGTGATCACGGTGGTTGGCGGCATGGGCTCGCTGGGCGGCGCCGTCGTGGCCGGTTTGCTCGTGGGCGTCGTCGTCAGTTTCACCACCCTGTTCCAGCCCGAGTTTGCAGAATTCTCGATGTTCGCCCTGATGGCGCTGATGCTGATCGTCAAGCCCAACGGCTTGTTCGGTCGGCGGGGTTTGATGAACTGAGCCATGACAAATACCGCTCTCCCCCCAGCCGCTGGAAAAACCGCGATCGCACTGGCGGCGCGTTATCCGGCGACGGCGGTCATCGCCGTCATGGCGCTGTTCCCCCTGGTGTTCCCGCTGTACTCACTGGCCATCAACATCCTGTTGTTCGGCCTGTTCGCGGCTGGCTACAACCTGACCTTCGGCTACACCGGCAAACTCTCGTTCGGCCATGCGGCGTTCTTCGGCGGTGGCGCCTATGGCTGCGGCATCCTCATTTCTGCCTACAGCGTCGCCTGGCCACTGGCGATGGTGTTCGGGATCCTGCTCGCCGGCTTCATCGCATTGCTGATGGGCCTTCTCGCCATGCGCACCCGAGGCATCTATTTCGCCATGGTGACGCTGGCACTGGCGCAGTGCTTCTACTTTCTGTTCTTCCACGCGACCTCGATCACCGGCGGCGACAACGGCCTGCGAGGTGTCAACGTCAACCAGGTCATGCTGGGCGGCCTGAAGATCGACCTGCTCCACCCGCTGGTCAAGTACTACTTCATGCTGGCCTTCGTTGCGCCGGCGATCTGGCTGATTGCCCGCATCCTGCGCTCGCCCTTCGGCGCGATCCTGGAAGCCCTGCGCGAAAACGAAAACCGGGCGCGAGCCTGCGGCGTGAATGTCGATCGCGTGCGGCTGTTGTCGCTGGTGGTGTCCGGAATGATCTGCGGACTGGCGGGCGCGCTCAGTGCGATCAACCTCTCGACCGTGTCCATCGACAGCATGTCCTACCACGCATCGGGCCAGGTCATGATGCTCACGCTGCTGGGCGGCATGGGCACCTTCTTCGGCCCCTTCGTCGGTGCCGGCATGTTTCTGGGGATCGAGCACATCGTCACCGGCGTGACTGAACGCTGGCAACTCATCGTCGGGGTCATCTTCATCGTTCTCGTGCTTTTCTTCCCCAAGGGAATCTGGGGCACCTTTCTCGCGTGGTACCGAAAATGAGCGATGCGCCACTTCTGAGCACACGCGGCCTGACCAAGATCTTCGGCGGCTTCACGGCCAATCAGGACGTCAGCGTCGACTTCCCGCGCGGCAAGCTCACCGCCATCATCGGCCCCAACGGGGCCGGCAAATCGACCTTCTTCAACATGGTCACCGGCTCGTTCGAGCCGACCTCTGGCAAGATCCTGTTCGGCGGCATCGACCTCGCCGGCCGCAAACAGCATGAGTTCGCGCGCATCGGAATCTCCAAGTCCTTCCAGATCACCAACCTCTTCCCCGCCCTGACGGTGCTGGAGAATGTCCGACTGGCGGTGCAGACGATGCACAGCACCTACAACCTGTGGGCGCCACGCAGCGCGCATGCCGAATGGGCCGACAAGGCCGAGGCCTTGCTGGAACTGGTCGAACTGCAGGACCGTCGACGCGAGCGTGCCGAGAACCTGGCGCACGGCGAGCAGCGCAGCCTGGAGATCGCGGTGGCGCTGGCCTGCGACCCGCAACTGCTGCTGCTGGACGAACCCACTGCCGGCATGAGCCCGGAAGAAACCACCGCCATCATGCGCCTGATCCTGAAGCTGTTGAAAGACTGCACCATCGGCATCGTGGAGCACAAGATGAAGCTGATCATGGGAATCAGCGACAGCATCATCGTGCTGCACCAGGGCAAGCTCCTCGTACAGGGCAGTCCCGACGAAATTCGCAGCAACGACGAGGTCAAGCGCGTGTACCTGGGCAAGGGGAATCATTGATGGCGGCACCGCTCCTTCATGTCGAGAAACTGAACGCCTGGTATGGCCGCAGCCACATCCTGCAAGGCGTCAGCTTTCAGGTGATGCCCGGTGAAGTCGTGGCCCTGATCGGCCGCAATGGCGCCGGGAAGACCACCACGATGAAGAGCGTCATGGGCCTGCTGGACCGTACCGAAGGCCAAGTGACCTTCGACCAGGTCGACTTGCAGCAACACCCCGCCCATCAACGGTTTTCCCATGGCCTGGCATTTGTGTTCGAAGAGCGCCGCATCGTGCCCGGATTGACCGTGATGGAAAACATCCAGCTGGGCGTGATCGCCTCGCCGGAGGGCCGTAGGCGCTCCCAGGATGTGATCGAGGAAGCTGCCGAAACCTTTCCCCGGCTCAAGGAACGCCTGCACCAGGACGCAGTGACCCTGTCGGGCGGTGAACAGCAGATGCTGGCCATCGCGCGCGCCATGGCGGCGCATCCCAAGATGGTCATGCTGGACGAGCCCAGCGAAGGCATCATGCCGAAACTGGTCGACGAGATGTTCGACTACTTTGGCGCTCTGAAGAAAAAGGGCGTGACCCTTCTGCTCGTCGAGCAAAGCGTGGAACATGCGCTGTCGATTGCCGACCGCGTCTACATCATGGACCAGGGCGAGATTGCGCATGAGGCCCGTGCGCAAGACTTCCTGGCCGATGCCGCGATGCAGGAAAAATACTGCTCTGTCTAGGGTGTCATGTCCATCGAACGACTCGAACACTACTCCGTGCGGACCGCCGACGTTGCCGCCGTCATCGACTTCTACGGCGCGGTACTCGGGCTGGTCCCCGGACCCCGGCCTGACTTTCCGTTTCCCGGCGCATGGCTTTATCGCGCCGATGCGGCGCAGCGAACGACGGGGTACAGCGTGGTGCATGTGATCGGCACCGGGATCGAACAGGCCGGCGGTTTGGATG
Source organism: Variovorax sp. P1_G12 (assembly GCF_056405555.1). Lineage (NCBI taxonomy): Bacteria > Pseudomonadati > Pseudomonadota > Betaproteobacteria > Burkholderiales > Comamonadaceae > Variovorax > Variovorax sp. P1_G12. The sequence continues at coordinate 35,081 of NZ_JBFUBW010000022.1, forward strand.
ACTTCCTCGGCGCCAAGCACGGCAGGGCTCACGAGGGCACCGGATTGCTGGATCACATCGCCTTTCGCGCGTCGGGCATCGCGGCGATGTACGCGTTGCTGAAGGACAGGGGACTGGCCTTCCGAGAAAGGCGTGTGCCCGGTCTGGATCTTCATCTGCTCTTTCTGGAAGACCCGAGCGGCGTCACGATCGAGCTCAACTACACCAGCGAAGCGGACCTCGCTGCGGCAGCAGGGGCTTCCTGACGGGGTCGGCTACTCGCCGAACAGCGCGCGCGCCCCGGCGAGATACGCAGTCACGCGGTCCTTCAGGATCTGCTCCGGCGAATCAAGCAGCGCCTGCTTGTAAATGTGGCGACGGATACCGAGGTAGAAAATGCCGCCGTGCAGACCCCAGATCAGTTCTTTTTCACGGTCGCTGTTCTTCTTGCGCGAGGAAACACCGAGATGATGCCGAGTCTCACGCACGATGCGCGGGATCAGCTTTTCGTTGATCAGCACCATGTAGTGATCGGGAATGTAGCCGTCACTCATGCCAGAAAAAATCAGGATGCGGACCCATTCAGGCGTCAGCACCGTCTCGGCGTAATCGATGTAGAAACGAATCAGCCTCGACTCGAGGTCGGCGCTTCGGTCGTCCAGCCAGTCTTCCCACTCAGGTTTCCAGCGCCCCAGATAGACCTCCTTGTAGACCCGCTCGATCAGCGATTGCTTGGTCGGGAAGTAGTGGTACAGGAGGGGGTGAGTGATGCCTATTTCCATGGCCAGATCACGCGTCTGGCCATCGAGTCCGCGCTCGGAAAAAAACTTGATCGCGCCTTGCACGATCTGCTCCTCGCGGGCTTCCACGCTGAGCCGTTGACGCAGCTTCTGGGGCGCAGCCAGGCTGGACTTTCTGGATTTCCCTGGAGTTTCTGACATGAAGAGCGCGCGCTGAAGCGATAGGGGGTGGGCGTTATTCCATCTTAACCGGACCTCCTTTTCTCTCGGGCTCCTTCGGCCCGATGTCCTTGATTTTATTTACCATTCGGTAAATAATAAATCGCTTCGGATCAGGGAGTTCCGACGATGCATCAGGCGTGCAGTCCGCTCGGCCGAACACGATCGAGAACACTCGGCTCTACCTAAAGGATGGATGATGGAATTGAACGGGCAACAGCACATCGGTGCGCCGCGGCAGAAGGTCTGGGATGCACTGAACGACCCGACCATCCTGTCGCGCTGTGTTCCGGGTTGCGAGGAGATCATCGAGGTGTCCGACACCGAAAGACATGCCCGCGTGCTACTGAAGATCGGCCCGGTGCGCGCACGCTTCAACGGCAAGATCTTCATGTCCGACGTCCAGGCGCCGACCCGTTGCAAGCTGAGTTTCGAGGGCGCCGGCGGTGCCGCAGGTTTTGCCAAGGGGCACTCGCAGGTGCTGCTTGCCGACGATGCCGGGGGCACGCTGCTCAGCTACACCGTCGAAGCTTCGGTCGGCGGCAAACTGGGCCAGATCGGCGGGCGGTTGATCGACTCATCGGCCAAGAAGATGGCCGACGAGTTTTTCACGGCCTTCAATGCGGCGCTGACGGGTCCCGATGCTGGTGCGCCACCGGTGAGCCATGGGGCACAGCCAACATCCACCGCAGGCGCCGGCCGGCCACAGGCGCCGCTTCCGCAGGGAGCGCCCTTCGGCGGCAGCTTCACCCCCGAGCTGGTTCGCGCCTTCTGGTTCAGCTTCGGTGCGGCATTCGCATTGCTGGTCAGTCGCTGGGCGGCCTGAGGCCTCGCCAGGAAATCCCGATGAAAGCGCCTCCGTTCGACTACCTCAAGCCGTCTTCCCTGGAGGGCGTCTTCAATTTGCTGGGCATCCACGGCGACAGAGGCCGCCTGATCGCCGGTGGCCAGACCTTGCTCGCGACGCTGAACATGCGCCTGTCCGAGCCCCAGGTGTTGATCGATCTGCAGGACGTGCCTGGCCTGCGCGGCATCTCGCTGCAGGCCCGCTGTGTGCGCATCGGAGCCATGACGACGCACAGCGAGATCGAGGATTCTCCGCTGCTCGCCATTCATGCACCGATGCTGTCGGCAACCGCCCCGCATGTCGCTCACCGGGCCATCCGCAATCGCGGCACGTTGGGCGGATCGCTCGCGTTTGCCGATCCAGCCGCGGAATGGCCTGCCTGTGCGGTGGCACTGGATGCGGTACTGGTGCTTCAAAGCCGGCGCGGGCAGCGACGTGTCGACGCGATCGATTTCTTCCAGGCGCTGTACAAGACGGCCCTGGCGCCCGACGAGGTCATCGTCGCCTGCGAATTCCCGTTGACGCCGCCCCACTTCCGCTTCGCCTTCGATGAGCTGGCGCGCCGTCATGGCGACTACGCGATCGTCGGGCTCGCCGCGACGGCTCGACTCGAGCAGGGTGTGCTGCGGCACACCCGCCTGGTCTACCTCGGCACCGGCAACGTCCCGGTGCGCGCACGCGCGGCCGAAACCGTTCTCGAAGGCACTCCCGCCGGCACGGCGCAAGTGAACGCCGCAGTCGGCGCGCTGGCCGGTGAACTGCTGCCTGCGGCCGATCTGTACAACGACGCCAAGACCAAGCTGCATCTCGCAGGCGTGTTGCTGCGCCGCGGTGTCGCCAGACTGTGCGCGTGAGCGTCTCAACGATCTTCTTGGAGTGGCCATGCCTGAACCGATTCCCGTCAACATCTGGGTCAATGGTGTCCCGCAAAGCCGCCTCGTGGAGCCGCGCACCCACCTGATCGACTTCCTGCGCGAAAACCTCGGCATCAAGGGCGCGCGTGTCGGCTGTGAACATGGTGTCTGCGGCGCCTGCACCGTCCGGCTGGATGGCGAGATCGTGCGTGGCTGCCTGGTGCTGGCGGTGCAGGCCGATGGCCGCGACGTGGAAACCATCGACGGCGCCAGCGACCGCCACGACCTGACGGATCTGCAGCAGGCCTTTCACGCCCGCAACGCCCTGCAGTGCGGCTTTTGCACTTCGGGCATGCTGCTCACTGCGTCGGCGCTGCTGTCTGAGCAACCGGACGCCACTCGCGAGCAGGTGCGTGAGTACATGTCCGGCAACTATTGCCGTTGCACCGGCTACCAGGCCATCGTCGACGCGATTTGCGACGTGCTCGCACTGCGCCGCCAGATGGCCATTTCCGAATAAGGCTCCGCCCGCAACATGCACATCGCACCGACCGCTCCCGTCGAAACGTCCGATCGCGCCGCCCCGGATACAGCGCTGCCTCGCGGCTACATCGGCGCTTCCGTCGTCCGGCCCAATGCGAGGCGCCACCTGGAAGGTCGTGGCACCTACGTCGACGATATCTCCCTGCCACGGCTGGCGCATGTGGTGTATTTGCGCAGCCCACTGGCTCATGCGGGCATCGGCGCCATCGACGCGACCCAGGCGCGCAGCATGCCCGGCATCATCGCTGTGGTGGACGGGCGCGAGATCGCTACCGTCTGCACGCCATGGACAGCGACGCTCGCGCACATGGTCGGCATGAAGTCGGCGCCGCAATACCCGCTGGCCGTCGAACGCGTCTGCTGGCAGGGCGAGCCAGTGCTGGCCATCGTCGCCGAGACCCGCCACCAGGCCGAAGACGCCCTGCAGACCATCATCGTCGACTGGCAGGAACTGCCGGTCGTGGGCTGCATGGAAGCGGCAGCCGATCCAGACACGCCGCCCATTCATCCGATATTGGGCGACAACCTGTGCTTCCACAAAGAGATCGACACCGGCGCGGTCGATGAAGCCTTCGCCGGGGCCGATGTCGTGGTCGAGGAAACCTACCGCTTCGGTCGCCACACCGGCGTGACAATGGAGACCCGCTCCGTCCTGGCCGACTACCATCCGGCCGATCGCCATCTCACGGTGTACCAGTCGCACCAGGCGCCGCACATGATGCAGGATTTGTACGCCCGCCATTTCGACTTGCCGGAGAGCTCGGTGCGTGTAATCTGCAAGGATGTCGGCGGATCGTTCGGCATCAAGGTCCATTCGTATCCGGACGACTTCGCTACGGTGGCGCTGTCCATCCTGCTGAAGCGGCCGGTAAAGTTCGTGGCCGACCGGCTGGAGTCGTTTGTCACGGACGTTCATGCGCGCGAGCATGTGGTGCGCGCGCGATTGGCCGTGAAGGCCGACGGGGAAATCGTCGGTTTCGATGTAGACGACCTGACTGGCATCGGCCCCTATTCGGTCTATCCGCGCACCAGCGCGATCGAAGGCAACCAGGTGCTCACCATCACCGGTGGGCCATACAGGCACAAGCATTACCGGGCCGTGCTGAACGTCGTGTTCCAGAACAAGGCACCGACCAGCCAGTACCGCGGCGTCGGTCATCCGATTGCCTGCGCCATCACCGAAGGCCTGGTGGAGCTTGCCGCGCGCAAACTGGGCATCGACAGCCTCGACATGCGGCGCCGCAACGTGATGCCCGACGATGGCTATCCGTGCAACGGTGCTTCTGGCATCAAGTTGGAGCAGCTGTCCCATGAAGCCTGCCTCGAGAAGCTGGCCCAGCTGATGGACTACAAGGCCTTGCGCGCCGAGCAGGCGGCGTTGCGTGAACAGGGCATCTATCGCGGCATCGGCTTGGCGGTGCTGGTGGAACTGACCAACCCTGGCGCCGCGTTCTACGGCATCGGCGGCGCCCGCATTTCAGCACAGGACGGTGCGACGCTCCGACTTGAGGCCAGCGGCTTGGTGACCTGCCTCGTGAGCGTAGGCGAACAGGGGCAAGGCACAGAAACCATCTTTGCCCAGATCGCGGCGGACGCCGTGGGTGTGCCGATGGAGCAGGTGCGGGTGATCACCGGGGACACCGAAGTCACGCCCTACGGCGGCGGCACCTGGGCCTCGCGTGGCGCCGGCATCGGTGGTGAAGCGGTCTTGCAGGCAGGCCATGCGCTGCGCGAGAATCTGCGCCAGCTCGCGGCCGTCGTGCTCCAACAGGATGTCGCCACGCTGGAGGTCCGGAACGGCTATGTTGTCGACACCGACCATCCGGAAACATCGGTCGCCCTGTCCGAACTCGGGCGAGTGGCCTACTTTCGGCCAGACACCTTGCCGCCGGGCGAGTTGCCGGCGCTGGTGGTCACGCGGCACTACGCGCAGCGCGACTACCCCTTTGCCTTCACCAACGGCGTGCAGGCATCGTATGTCGAGGTCGATGTCGAGACCGGCTTTGTCAAGTTGCTCAAGCACTGGGCGGTGGAAGACTGCGGGCGTATCCTGAACCCGTTGCTGGTCGACGAACAGATGCGCGGCGCCATTGTGCAAGGCATCGGCGGTGCGCTGCTCGAGGAATGCCTCTACGACGACCACGGCCTGCTGCGCAACGGCAGCATGGCGGACTACCTGGTACCCATGGCCAACGAGATGCCGGACATCGTGCTCGCGCACGTCCAGACGCCCACGAGAACATCAGAACTCGGCGCCAAGGGCGCGGGTGAGGCGGGCACGGCGGGCGCCCCGGCGGCGGTGATGAATGCGATCAACGACGCCCTCGCATCCTTCGATGTCCGGGTTACTGCGCAGCCGATCACGCCCGAAAAAATTCTCCAGGCCCTTGGTGTCGTCTGACCGGTGCGCGACTGCTTCGCCTCAAATGCCGCTGCGTGCATGCGGCGACCTCGTCTATGACAATGCTTCAAGGTAGCAGGGTCACTCAGGTCTGCTCTTCAGCTGGAGCTTCTCGATGATCGCCTGATTGTGGGCCATGGTCGCGGCCAGCACGTGCCGAAGCTGGTCCAACGAGGCACGGCAAGTCCAGGCCTTGCGCAGCCAGCGCTTCGCGGAATTTCGGTGCATGGACGACCTTTGCCACCGCAAGCCAGCACAGTGCAAGCATTGCGAGCAGTCTCAGTCTCGATGACTTTGGAGCCATGGCAGTTCACCTTGCTGAGCGGATCACTCAAATGACGAAGATGGTCATGGCCGCCGCAGTTTCGCAGTCGATGGCATCCGGCAGCTTGATCAGCAGTGTGGCGGCAATCAGCCGCTCGGTGCTGTAGGCGCCCAGTGTGTTGGTGAAGCCCGTGTAGGTCCGCGGTCGCCGACCGCCAGTTGGGTCACGCCGGCACCAACGGCCTCGACCCCCGGCCGCACCGCCACGCCCGTGAAAAGGCGGAGGAGTCCGTCAACCTGAGAAGCTCTGCCCCTGTTCCGCCAGCCCACGCTGGACCGTGCGGCACGCCACGCCCAGGTGCTCGGCCTCCTGTTCGATCGTGCAGCGCTCACTGGGCAGCAGCAGCAGGATCGTGCGCCGCACGTCCTCGAGCATCGTTGCCCTCTGCGGCCTGGCCGACGCGTCCAGCAACTGCTGCGCGTAGCGCGCCATCGCCGGATCGGCGGACGGGTTGCGGGCATCGAGATCGGCCTTCGCGCAAACGATGCAGTTGAATTCGGCGTCGAACTCGACAGCCCGGCCGAACAACCGCCGATGCACAGTGAGGTCGCACGGCGCCGGGTGATCGAGGCACACGCGTCGTGGCTGCCAGCCGGCCCCAAGAAACTGACGCATCAACCGCAGCATCACGCCGAGCGCCAGTTCGATTCTCTGGCGCGTGGGCTACTGCGCGTTGCCCGCCTGGACCTCCTCGCGGAGAACGACCTCTCCAGCGAACTCCTCGACCATCAACGACAATGAGCCATTGCGCAGCACCTGGTAGCGCATCAGCACGTCGAGCGAGTCGCGCAACGTGGCCTGGTCGCGGATCAGCATTCCCACCGCGCCAAGGTTGGACAGCAGCCGTGACTCCGCCATGCACAGGCCGAAACTCTCGTTGCCCGACAGGACGGCAGACGCCTGGAGCAATTGCCCGACGCGCTCGACCGGAATCATGAGGTCCGGCTCGCGCAGGACATTCGGGCTCAGACCCGCGTCGGAGAGCATGCGTTCCGGGGTCCACGCCGCCGGCACGCGCGACCTCGCTGTAGTTGGTAAGGCTCGCAGCGCGGACCGGTGTCGACATCGGAAAACCGGGTAGAAAAGTGGCACCGAAGGATAAGTGCCTGTCATGTATTGACAAGCGGGGGATTGCCGGCGCAACCACACTCTGAAGCATCAAGCGGCCTATTCGACAACAGGAGACAAGCTTCATGACTCAAGCCCTCACAGCGGCACCCGCCGTGGTTCGCGCGACCTCTCTGGGCAACTCGATCCAGGTCGAGCCCCTCACTTGTTCGATCGGCGCCGAGCTCGGCAACGTCAACCTCGGCGCGGCTGCCGAGGACGACTCGTTGATGGYAGAGATCCGGGCGCTGATCCTGAAGCATCGCGTGCTGTTCTTCCGCGACCAGGACATCACGCGCGCCCAGCACGTGGCCTTCGCCCGTCGCTTCGGCGAGCTGGAGGACCATCCCGTGGTGGGCAGCCATCCCGAAACCGGCGAGAAGGTGTTGTTTGTCAATGGGAGCTTCACGACGCACTTCACCAATTTCAATACCCCGGCCAATGTGCGCTTCGGGCTGGACAAGTCGCCCGGCGCCAGTCATCTGCTCAACTACCTGGTCAGTCAGGCCTGCATCCTCGAATACCAGGTGCGTTTCCGCTGGAAGAAGAACAGCATCGCGTTCTGGGACAACCGTTCGACCCAGCGCTACGCAGTGATGGACTACCCGCCGTGCCACCGAAAGAGCGAGCGCACGGCAATCATCGGCGACCTGCCCTACTGAAAGATCAACATGAACTCTGCATCGTCAACCGTTCTCATCGTCCCCGGCCTGCGCGAGCATGTACCGGACCACTGGCAGACCCTGCTGGCGGCGAAGCTGCCTCGCGTGCACAGCGTTGCTCCGCTCGAGCACGACAAGCTGAGTTGCGCCGCGCGCGTCGACGCGATCGACCGCGCCCTGGCCGCCATCGAGGGACCGGTGATCATCGTGGCGCACAGCGCGGGCGCGATCATGGTGGCCCATTGGGCCGCCCTGCGCGCCACGCGCGAGATCCGCGGCGCACTGCTGGCGGCGCCCGCCGACCTCGAGACCCCCATGCCGGCGGGCTACCCGACGACCGAGGCACTCGAACTCAATGGCTGGCTGCCGATCCCTCGCGCCAAGCTGCCGTTTCCGAGCATCGTTGCGGCGGGCAGCAACGATCCCCTGACCCGTCTCGATCGCGCCCGTGACTTCGCGCAGGCGTGGGGCAGCCGCTTCGTCGAACTCGGCCCGGTCGGGCATCTGAACCCGGCCTCGGGCCATGGCGAGTGGCCGCAGGCCGAGGCGTTCATTCGCGAACTCGCGTGAGCCCACGGGTCGTCCGGACTGGCGCGAAATGCCAAATGAGCAGCGTGATCCGGCAAACGGCCTCCTGCCTGCCTGTCCTACAGTGACAGCTCCCTCGGAACTCGACGGTGCCAGCATCGCCCCAGGGCGCAGGTCCACCTGTCCGTCGAAGTCCACTGTTCCACTGGAGACATGCAATGAACTTTCTCGACGGCCACCTGTTCCCCGAAAACCAGCAGCCACTGATCATCACGGCCGCCCCCTATGCGCCGGGCTGGCTGCCCTCCGACTTTCCCGAAGACATCCCCGTCACCATGGAAGCGCAGATCCAGAAGGCGGTGGATTGCTACAACGCCGGCGCCACGGTGCTGCACCTGCATGTGCGCGAACTGGACGGCAAGGGCTCCAAGCGCCTGTCCAAGTTCAACGAGCTGATCGCCGGCGTGCGCAAGGCCGTCCCGGAGATGGTCATCCAGGTGGGCGGCTCGATCAGCTTTGCGCCGGAATCGGAAGGCGCCGCTGCCAAGTGGCTGAGCGACGACACCCGCCACATGCTGGCCGAACTCGACCCCAAGCCCGATCAGGTCACGGTGACGGTGAACACCTCGCAGATGAACGTGACCGAGCATGCGGAGCTGGCTGATTTCAAAGGCACCTCCCGGGAGATCCCCGCCATCTTCAATGCCTACAAGGAGATGACGGTGCCCTCCCAGCCCGGCTGGGTGGAGGAGCACATCCGCCGGCTCTCCGCGGCCGGCATTCAAAGTGCCTTCCAGTGCTACAACATCAACAGCTTCGAGTCGGTGGAGCGCCTGATGCGCCGCGGCGTCTACAAGGGCCCGCTGGTCATGAACTGGGTCGCCATCAGTGGCGGCATGGATGCGCCCAACATCTACAACCTGGCCAACACGCTGCGCGCCGTGCCCGACGGTGCCGTGCTGACGGTCGAAAGCTCCGTGCGCAACGTGCTGCCGATCAACATGATGGGCATTGCCATGGGCCTGCATGTGCGCTGCGGCACCGAGGACGTCCTGTGGAACCAGTCGCGAACGGCCAAGATGAGCACGGTGTCGCAGATCGAGCAGCTGGTGCGCATCTCCCGCGAGTTCGGCCGCGAGATCGCCACGGCCCGGCAGGCCCGCGAGATCTCGAGGATCGGCGTCTTCTACGACACGGCGGAGGAGTCCCTGCAGGCCAACGGCTTCGCGCCGAATCGCAACGGCGGCAACCAGGGCTTCCTGCGCAAGGCGGCCTGATCGCGCCAGATCGAGTCAGCGGCCCTCCAGGCCTCGGAGCGCCTGCAGGGTCGCGACCCGGCTCTGGCCAAGCACCATGCCCTGCCAGGCCGGGTCGTCACTGAAGAAGGCTCCGCGCATGGATTCGCGAATGCGTGCGGCGGCGGCGGGCGGCGCGTCGGGATGGCGGCGCAGCCAGGCTTCGCCCCGCAGCGCATCCACCATCGCGTCGAACGGCACGGTGCCGAACTCCAACGCCATCGATGTCGTCCGCGCGTCGGGGCACGCGGCATAGATCAGCGACGCGACTTGGCCCGTGATGTCGGCAGAGGCGGACGTGCCCGCGAAGGGCACCGCCACATCGAGGCCCCACCAGCGCACGGCACGCTCCACCTCCTGGGGATCGCGGCGGCCCGCGAAGATCTTCTCGCCATGGCCCCATGGGCCGAGGCCGGTGTGGAAGTCGATCCAGCCGATCTCCTCGAACATGCCGCCGTGCTTCCGCAGGACACGGCTGAGCGTGCCCAGTGATGCGCTGCGCGCAGCACCGCCGAAGAAAAGTCCTTCCGGGAACGCGTATTGCCCCCTCGACACCGCCGCGCGAAACCGACCGTGCCCATGCTGCGAGACATAGGCCGCGATCGCCTCGCGGTTCTCCGGCGTCGGAGGCCACACCGCCGGCACCAGCAGCGGATGCAGGCGGGCGTAGTCCGCGTCGATCGGCAGCGGCGCATCGAAAGACTGCGCGTTGCGGTTGAGGTCGACGTTGTCCTCGTTGGTGCGGCTGAGCCAGGAGAAGCCGTACGGGTTGACGGCGTGGATCAACAGCAGCGCGACACCGGCCTGGGCGGCGCGCGCGAGCAGGTCGTCGTCGGCCAACAGCGCGAGCTGGCAGGCCGAGCCGCAAAAGCCTTCGATGCCGTGGGTGGCCGAGGTGAGCACCAGCAAGGCACGCGCGCCGTCCGGACGGACCCACGCCACGTCCGTGCTCAGGGCCTCGCCGGACGAACCCGAGGCCTCGATGAGGAAACTCTCGACACCGTCCGACCGCGAATGCGCGGCGGCGAGGAAGCGCTGGCGCGCCTGCGCGTAGTTCGCGGAAAAAAAGTGATCAACGATCGTGGGCGACGAAGTCATTGGCGCGCGCATTCATTGCGGTTCGAGCTTGATCGAATGGGCGATCTGGCGATAGCGCGCCACTTCGGACTCGTAGGCCTTCACGGCTTCGGACACCGTCATCGGCGACGCCACCACCAGGCCCTGGGCTTCGAGCTGGCTGCGCACCGCCGGATCGGCCAGCACGACGCCGAGCGCCTTGTTGAGCCGTTGCACCACCTCGTCCGGCGTGCCCTTCTTCACGAAGTAGGCGTGCCAGAGCGTGAAGCTGAAGTCCTTGAGCTGCGTGCCGTCGTTGACGCTCGCGAATTTCGCGAGCAGGGGCGCTTCCACCTTGCCGGCCGGCGCGAGCGTGCCGATGATCTTCATGCGTCCGCCATCCGCCATCGCGATGATCTGCTGCTGGATCGGCGCGAGCATGAAGTCCACCTGGCCGGAGGCCAGGTCCTGCATCAGCGGCGCGCCGCCCTTGTAGGGCACGTGCGTCATCTTCGCGCCGGTGAGCACCGAGAGGCGCTCCCCGAGCACGTGGTAGAGCGAGCCGTAGCCGGTGCTGCCGAAAGTCAGCGGCGCGTCCTTGGCCGACTTGCGCGCCAGAGCGATCAACTCGTCCATCGAGTTCGCGGGCAGGTCCTTGCGGGTGACGGCCACCATCGGCGCCACACCGATCATCTGCACGATGCGGAAATCCTCGCTGGCGTACTTGACGGACGCGTTGGTCAACGGCACGAGGATGGTCTCGTTCGGCGTGCCCTGGAACACGAGGTAGCCATCGGTCGGCGCGTGAAGAACCTTCTGCGCACCGATGGCGCCCCCGGCGCCGCCCAGGTTCTCGACGATCACGGGTTGCCCCAGCTGCCTGGCCAATGCGCTGTTGACGACCCGCGCAATGACGTCGGACGACCCGCCCGCCGGGTACGGAACCATCAGGCTCACCGGCTTGGACGGAAAGGCATCGGCCGCGTGGGCGCCCAATGTCATGAGGAGGCCTGCGACGCAGGCGGTCAGAGTGCTCTTGAGGTTCATTGCTGTTCTCCGGGACAGGGGGGGCTCGCGCCTGCTTGCATTGCGCAACAGCAGGAGTCGACGGATGGTAAGAACAGAGGCCTATCAGGAAAAGACAACATTTTCGCCACTAACATCAGCATTTGTTGTCATTAGCCGGGCCTCGAATGAAACTGCAGCAACTGCGCGCCTTTGTGGCGGTCGCCGAGCATCGGAGCATTCGCGCCGCTGCGCGCGCGCTTTTCATTTCCCAGCCCGCAGTGACGCGCACCATGCGCGAACTCGAGGCCGAGCTCGATGTGCCGCTGCTCCGGCGCAGTGTCGCGGGTGTCGAGCTCACCGAGGCGGGCCTGGCCTTCCAGGCGCGCGCGCACCTGATCCTCGAGGAGCTGCGCCGTGCCCGCGACGAGCTGGCCTACATGAAGGCCGGAGGCCACGGCCGCGTGACGGCGGCCCTCACATCGACCATCGGGCTCACGCTCCTGCCTGATGCGCTGAAGGCTTTCGGTCGCCGCATGCCGCAAGCCCAGGTCGGCATCACCGAGGATGCGCCGCCGGTCGCGCTGCAAAAGCTCAAGAACGGCACGCTCGACTTCGTCGTTGCAAACACGCTCGAAGGCAGCCTGCCCGACGATTTCATCCAGCAGCCTCTCTTCCTCATGCAGCTCGTCGTCGGTGCGAGAGGCGACCACCCGATGGCCGCAGCGCGGTCGCTGCGCGAGTTGCAGGAGCAGGATTGGGTGGTCCCCTCTCTGAACCGGGACTTCTTCTCCCGCCTGTTCATTTCACAGGGGCTGGAGGTACCGCCGCGCATGCTGGCCTGCGAATCCTTCGCCATTGCCGTGCACCTGCTTGGGAAGATGGATCTGCTCGGACTGTTCTCCAGCGCCGTGATCGAGCAGGAGCTCCTGCCGCGCGGCCTGCAGGCCCTTCATCTGCGCGAGCGCCTGCCCCCGGTCGAGGTGAGCATCGTGACGCTGCGCCAGGGTCGCCTGACGCCTGCGGCCCAGTGTCTCGTGGAGTGCCTGCAATCGGTTCCGCCACCGCGCGGGCTGAAGCGCGCTCGCTGAATACGCAGGGCCCACCGAATCTACTCCGGCTGGTAGTCGATCGACTTCAGCAGCTTGGCCTGCTCCTGGTAGGCCTGCTTCAAGTCGCTCATCATCTCGTCCGACGTGACGGCTGCGCCCGGTTCCATGCCCATGGCCTTGATACGGTTCTGCACCGATTCCTGCTTGAAATAGGCCAGCGTCACCTCGCGGATTTTCTGCTGGATGGCCGGCGGCGCATCCGGGCGGGACCAGACAGCGAACCAGCCTGCCTGCGCGAGCTGCGGGTAGCCGAACTCCTTGAAAGTGGGCACATCCGGCAGCTCGGCAATCCGTGTCGGGTAGTTCACCGCAAGCGCCTTGATCTTGCCGGCCTTGATCAGCGGCAAGGAGGTGGTCACCCCATCGAACATCAGGGGCACATGGCCGCCCATGAGATCGGTCAGCGCCTGGGGCGAGCCTTTGTATCCGACATGCTTCATCTGCACATGCGCGAGTTGCCCGAGCAACATGCCCGAGGTGTGGCCCTTCATTCCCGTCGCATAGGAAGCGAAGATCAGTCCGTCCTTTTGCGATTTGCCGTATTCCACCAGTTGCTGCAAATTGGAAACAGGCAGATCCTTGTTGGCGACCAGCACCAGTCCTGTGCGGCTGAGCTGGGCCAGCGGCTTCAGGTCCGAGAATGGCTTGTAGCTGACCTTGTAGGCCAGCGGGGTTTCGCTCACCACGCCGCCCTGGATGACCAGGAAAGTGTGGCCATCCTTGCCGGTGGACAACAGGTCGTTGATCGCCAGCGCGCCGGCGGCGCCGGGCTTGGATTCCACGATGACCGGCTTGCTCAATGCCTGCTGCAGCCCTTCGGCCAGCAGCCGGGCCAGCGCGTCGGCACTGCCGCCGGCAGGCCCACCCACCACCAGACGGATCGGCTTGCTGGGCCATGCCTCCTGCGCCTGCGCGACGGGCGTCCAAGCCACGATCCCGATACCAGCCGCCAGGGCGAATCCACGCCACCAGAAGTTGCCCTGCTTGTTCATGTCTGTCTCCTTCGATTGCTGTGCTGTGCGCGCTTAGAAAGGCTTGTCGCCGATGATGGCCGTGCGCTCCATTTTTCGGGGCGCCGGCCAGTAGTCCTGGACCGCGTAGTGCTGCGTGCAGCGGTTGTCCCACATGGCCACACTGTTGGGCTTCCAGCGGAAACGAACCTGGTACTCGGGAATGGCCGCCTGGCTGGTCAGGTAATTGAGCAGCAGGCTCGCGCCCGGCGTCTTGTCCTGGCCGTAGCGCACGTTGTCCGGCGTGTGGTAGTTCGCGAAATGGGTGGCGAAACCACAGACGTACAGGATCTTCTCCCCTGTTTCCGGGTGGGTGCGCACCACCGGATGCTCCACCATGGGATGCTCCATCCCGAGCGCCCGGCGCTTGGCTTCCGGCATGGCGGCGCCGAAAGAGTGCTCGATGCTGCACTTCACCTTCAGGCCGTCGATCTTCTTCTTGATGTCGTCGGGCAGGTTGTTGTAGGCCTCCACCATGTTGACCCAGATGGTGTCTCCCCCGACCGGCGGGCATTCGATGCAGCGCAGCACGCACCCCATGGGCGGCGCGTCGCGCCACTGGCCATCGGTGTGAAAGCTGTTCTCGTAGTTCTCGCGCTTGTCGCTGCGGTAGATCTGGACCAGCCCGGGATGGTCCGGGTCGCTGCCGGCCACGGGATGGTCTTCCAGTTCCCCGAAATGGCGGGCAAAGGCCACATGCTCGGCCCGCGTGATGTCCTGGTCGCGAAAGAAAAGCACCTTGTGTTGCAGCAGCAAGGCCTTGATCTCGTTGGCCAGGCCGAGGTCGCGCGACGCTTCGCCCAGGTGCACGCCCGATACTTCCGCACCGATGGTGCACGTCAGTTGTTCGACTTTCATTGCCTGCTCCTCAGAGGGTGAAGACCGATGCGCCCACGGTCTTGCGGGATTCGAGATCGCGGTGCGCCTCGGCGGCCTCCGCCAGCGCGTAGCGCTTCTGGATGTCGATGCGAAGGCGCCCGGCCGCCACATGGTCGAAAAGCTCCGCCAGCAGCGCTTGCTTTTCCACGGGGTCGGCGATGTAGTCCGCCAGCGCCGGACGCGTGAGGAACAGCGAGCCCTTGCGCGCCAGGATCTGGGGGTCGAACGGCGGGATCGTGCCGGAGGCGGTGCCGACGCAGACCATCAGGCCGCGACGCTTGAGGGAGTCGAGGGACGCCTCGAAGGTGTCCTTGCCGACGCTGTCGAACACCACGCTCACGCCCACGCCATCGGTCAGCGCGCGCACGCGCTGGGCCACGTTCTCATGGCTGTAGTTGATGACGTGGTCACAGCCATGGGCGCGTGCCACTTCGGCCTTGGCTTCGCTCGATACCGTGCCGATCACGGTGAGCCCGAGCAGCTTGGCCCACTGGGTGACGATCAGCCCGACGCCGCCGGCCGCCGCATGCAGCAGGATCGTCTCGTTGCCGCTGAAGGCATGGATGCGACGCATCAGATAGGCCGAGGTCAGCCCCCGCATGGTGATGCATGCGGCCGTCTCGAAGTCGATGGCGTCCGGCAGCTTGATCAGGGCGTTGGCTGAAATCAGCCGCTCGGTGCTGTAGGCACCCAGCGTGTTGACAAAGCCGGTGTAGGTTACGCGGTCACCGACGACCACGTGGTCCACGCCCTCGCCGATCGCGGCCACGACGCCCGCGCCCTCCACCCCGATGCCGCTGGGCAGCGGCACCGGATAGATGCCGGTACGGAAATACGTGTCTGCATAGTTCAGGCCTGCCGCTTTTTGCTGCAGGAGCACCTGGCCCGGCCCGGGGTCGCCGACGTCGACGTCGCGCATGCGCAGGACCTCCGGGCCCCCTGTCTGCTCGAATCTGATCACTTGTGCCACTGCTGTCTCCTTGAAGTCCACCGCAGCAGGTCTTGCGATGCATTCACGCTCTGCCTGCCGGTTGGACAAATTCTCGAATCACACGCAGCAAACCCGCTTTGCCGATCACGACAGG
The DNA here is from genome assembly GCF_056405555.1 of Variovorax sp. P1_G12. Taxonomy (NCBI): domain Bacteria; kingdom Pseudomonadati; phylum Pseudomonadota; class Betaproteobacteria; order Burkholderiales; family Comamonadaceae; genus Variovorax; species Variovorax sp. P1_G12. The sequence continues at coordinate 50,728 of NZ_JBFUBW010000022.1, forward strand.
TTCTTGCCCAGTCGCGCCGCAAGGGGAAAACCCTGTGAGGGTCTGCACGCAGACTGCGGCACGCGCCCCCAGCCTGCCGAACCCAACAGGATTCGCCATCTCCATCAAAGCCTGCGGCACCCACGCCATTGACCACGCGTTCGGGGCATTGATTCGCGTCTGTGCACTGAATCCCCTACCATTCCCGGATGGGTTCAGGACCACCGCTGCGCTTTGAAACGCCCCTGCCGCAAGCGGCCAAGGGGCCTGGACCTGCCACCATGACGCCCCGCATCCGAAGCATCAGCCTGAACAAGTACTCGAAAGTCGCGCAGGAACTCGGCATCGATCCGATGCGCATGCTCCGGCAGGCGGGCCTGGACCACAGCTGCCTGAACTCACCCGACCTGCTGGTGCCCGAGACAGCCTTCGCCCAACCGCTGGAAGCCTCTTCCGCGCAAGCCGGCAACGCATCGCTCGGATTGCTCATGGGATCGTGCTGGCGGTTGTCGGACTTCGGGCAGATCAGCCTGCTGCTGCAGCACCAGGCCAGCCTGGCCACCCTGCTGCAAACGCTCAAGGACTACCACCACCTGATCAGCACCACCATCACCACGGAAACCGTGACACAGGGGCGGCTGTCCATCATCCAGCTGCAGCTGGACACCGAACGGGAGACGCCGGGGCGCCACCCCATGGAACTGGGCATCACGGCCTTGCTGAGCCTGTGCCGCCACCAACTGGGCAAGGACTGGAACCCGATCGGCGTGCATTTCTCGCACGCGCCTCCCACCAGCACGGCCCATCACCGTCGAGTGCTCGGCAACGAGATCGTGTTTGCCTCGGACTTCGACGGCATCGTGGTGTCCAACCAGGACCTGCAGCTTCTCGACCCGGAGCACGACAGCGGCATGGAGCGGCATGCCCGGTTCCTGATGGACATGCACGCCCCCAGCCAATCCCCGAAGTCCATCGAGCAGCAGGTGCGAAGCGCCATCCAGTCCTTGTTGCCGCACGGCCGCCACAGCATCGCCCAGGTGGCCAGCGCGCTGGGCTGCACGTCACGCTCCCTCCAGCGCCAGCTGGAGAACCACAGCACCAGCTTTCAGGACACCCTGGACGCCGTTCGCAGCCAGGCTGCCATCCGCGCCCTGAAGAACCCGCAGCTCTCTGTCAGCGAGGCCGCCTCACTGGCCGGCTTTGCGGAAAACAGCTCTTTCACGCGCTGGTTCATCAAGCATTTCGACCAAAGCCCGAGCAGCTGGCGGCAGCAGCACCTTCCCCGGCCGCTCTCCTAGGGAAGGTCTGCTGCCGCTCATCCGTGAGGGTGCCAAGGCGTCATGGTCGGGGTTGGCCTGCCAGATCCCGTTCGCGGCGGCAACGCAGATCCGTCATGCGAACAACCTGAGGGGCAGCGTCGATCGAAGCGCCGATCGCCTCGACGGCGCCCCATCGGTTGATCGTCAGCTCGATGCCATATTTTTCTTGCCACAGCTTGCCCATGTCCCGCTCGATGCAGCGTTGAACGTCAAGGTAGCGTTCGGCCATATCGGCGGAGGTGCCGACTTCAGCAAGGGAGAAAGACGAAAGCAGCGTGAGGCACGCGCAGACAAACATGCGGGTCAACATAAGATTTCAGTACAGGTCGAGAAGCGGCAATGGAGTGGTCAATGTAGCCGGGCTGCCGTCGAGGGCGTCATCGCAATGAAGCATTCGTGAGTTTCAAACAGCGACGGGAAGTTCCCGTTCGACTACACGTCGGACGAGCAAAGCTGTTCACAGAGGTTACCCATTCGACAGATTGATGATGGGCTGGGTTGCCATGGACCGGTTTTGCGCTGGCGCTCAGAGAATGGCTTCGATGAGCGTCGGACCCGGCGTTTCGTAGGAGCGCACCAGCGCCTTTCCCAGCGATTCGAGGTCGCCGACCCGGGTGGCGTTCACACCCATGCCCTTGGCCAGGCTCGACCAGTCCAGCGCAGGCCTTTCGAGCGACAGCATGTCCTGCGCCCGAACGCCCGGAGTTCCGGCGCCGACCGCCGCAAGCTCGCCCCGCAGGATGCTGTAGGCGCGGTTCACGAAGATCACCACCGTGATGTCCAGGTTCTCCCGCGCCATGGTCCACAGCGACTGGAGCGTGTACATCCCGCTGCCGTCGCCTTCGAGAGCGAGCACCCGACGTTCCGGAGCAGCCATCGCCGCCCCGACTGCGGCGGGCAAGGCAAAGCCGATCGCACCGCCGCAACTGGTCAGCCAGTCATGAGGGGCGGCCTGCGCGGTCAGCGCATCGAAACCGCGCCCGGTGGTCATCGCCTCTTCGACGACGATCGCGTGCGCAGGCAGCGTGGCGGCCAACGTCCGGCCGATCCCTTCGGGACTCAACGCCCCGGCGAAGGGCGCCTGCGCGTCCTGCTCGACCACGTGGGCCGGTGCGCGACGATTCGCACCCAGCGCTTCGCACAGGGCCGAGAGCGCCTCCTCCGGCAAGTCGTCGGGCGTCGATAGCGTCAGGAACTCACACCCCGGCGCGGACAGCCGCCCAGGCTTGTTCGGATACGCGAAGAATGCAACCGGCGCCTTGGCTCCGACAAGGACGATTCGCTTGAACTTCGCGAGCGCTGCCAGGCCAGGATCGACGGCGTACGGCAGGCGGGGCACGAGGACGCGTCCGGCACCGCGCTCCAGCCGCGCGGTATAGAACTCCGCACGCACTTCGCAGCGCGTGGCCGCGGAGATCTGACCTGCCAGGTTCGTGCACGTCGTGCGCAGCGCGCGATCGCCCAGAAGCAGCAGGGTGGACTGAGGGTCGTCACGCAGGGCCTTGACGATCCGGTCGAAATCTCGCGGGTGCTGCGCGGTCGGCTGTGCCGGCGCTTCCTTGGGCGTCCCCTGGTCATTGGGGACTTCGGACCATGCCACGTTGGCCGGCAGGATCAGCGTCGCGATGCGCGCAGGACGGGAATTCGCCTGGCGAACCGCCTCGGCGCCGTCGGCGGCGATGTCATCGACGGTGGGGCTCGTGCGCACCCACTGGGACATCGAGCCCGCGATGGCGTGGATGTCTGACGTGAGCGGCGCATCCAGCTTCAGGTGGTCGACGGCATGGTCACCGACGATGTTGACGATGCCGGATCGCGCCTTCTTGGCATTGTGGAGATTGGCCAGTCCGTTGCCCAGCCCGGGACCCAGATGGAGCAAGGTGGCGGCCGGACGATCCGCGATCCGGTAGTAGCCATCGGCGGCCCCCGTGACCACGGTCTCGTGCAGGCCCAGCACGCAGCGCATGCCCTCGATCTTGTCGAGCGCGGCGACAAAGTGCATCTCCGAGGTGCCAGGGTTCGTGAAGCACACGTCGACCTTGTGGTCGATGAGCGTGTGGACCAGCTTCTCCGCGCCGTTCATAGGAAGACTCTCGTTGTAGAAGGAAGGTCGATGTTCGAATTCGACAGGGATGCGAGGCCTTCAGTTTCGCATCGCGATGGCGGCCAGTACAAAGCCGGCCATCCACAGCGTCTCGACCAGCAGCAGCGCGAAGGGCCGCCAGCCGGCGCGGGCCAGTTGCCTGAATGAAGTCTTCACGCCCAGCGCCGCAATGGCGACGACCAGGCACGTGCGGGAGACGTCGTTGAGGCCGGTCTGCACCGCCGCCGGCACGCCGCCCAGGGAGTTGAGGATGACCAGGGCCACGAAGACCCACAGAAACCACGGCACCAGGGCCTGCCTGGCGCCGGCGGAAGCGCTGTCGCTCGCCGCACGCTGTCGCTTGAACAGGCCGGACACCACCACCACGACGACGGCCAGCATGGACACACGGAACAGCTTGACGATGGTGGCGTAGTCGCCGGTTTCCTGGTTCAGCATGTAGCCGGCGCCGACGACCTGCGCGACGTCGTGGATCGTTCCGCCCAGAAAAAGCCCGGCCAGCTCGGGCGGCAGATGCAGCAGCTGGGCAACCAGCGGATAGATCACCATCGCCAGGGTCGACAGCACGGTCACGGTCACCACCACCATCAGGGTGAAGCGCTCGCTCTCCTTGTCGCGCGGCAACACCGCCGAGATCGCCAGAGCGGCCGACGCGCCGCAGATGGCGACCGAACCGCCGGACAAGACGGCTTGCGCGCGACTCATGCCCAGGCGACGTCCCAGCAGCACCCCACACAGCAGCGTGGTCACGACGGCGACGATGACGATGGCCGCGGTGCTCCACCCCAGGCCGGCAATCTGACTCGCGGTAATCCGCGCCCCGAGGAGGCCGACGCCCAGTCGCAGCACGGTGCGCGAACAGAATTCGATGCCGGGCCGGGTCTTGGCGTCATGGCTGAGGTAATGAAAAGCCACGCCAAAGAACAGCGCATACAGGAATTGGGGCCCGCCATGCAAAGTGGACACCAGCGTGGCGGCCATCGCGATCACACTGGACAAGGCGGCGCCGGGGAGAAGTTGCCGCAGTTGCTGCGGCAACCAGGCGGGGTGGCCCGTGTCGGCGGCGGAGGTTGGCGACAGGAAACTGAACACTGGAGAATCTCTTTCGAACAGCGTGTGGATTGCACGTGGGAGGGTCGTGGCCCCTTCATGAGCTGGATGGTAGGCAAAGGCTGTTAAAGAAAAAAGCGGATAATAGTGTTCAGAATGATCGATAAATCAAATCAGCAATCATTCCAGCGCCTGCGCCTCAACCTGCGTCAGCTCGAAGTCTTTCTGGCCACGGCGCGCAGCGGCAGCACACGCGCGGCGGCCGACCGGATCGCCCGCTCGCAATCTGCGGCGAGCACCTCGCTGGCCGAACTCGAGGGCGCGCTCGGCGTCGAGCTGTTCGACCGCATCGGCCGACGTCTGCTGCTCAACGAGAACGGGCGCGCGCTGTTGCCCAAGGCCCAAGCCCTGGTCGAGCAGGCGGCCGAGGTGCAGGCCCTGTTCACGGACGAGCACGCTGCGCCTCTGCGCGTTGCCGCCAGCTTCACGATCGGCGAATACCTGTTGCCGAGCCTGGTGTCGCAGTGGACCCAACTGCACCCCAAGAGCCAGATCCATCTGCGCATAGGCAATACCAGCGAAGTGATCGACGCGGTCGCCGCCCTGGATGTCGACATCGGCTTCGTCGAAGGGTCGCAGACGCATTCCGATCTGGTCGTGCGGCCCTGGCTGGATGACGAAATGGTGATCCTCGCTGCACCGGGCCACCCACTGGCGAATCGCTGCGCAACGACCCGCCAGTTGTCCGCCGCCACCTGGGTGCTCCGGGAACACGGTTCCGGCACACGCCAGATCTCGGACGAGTGGTTGCTGAAAAACCTGGGACAGGTCCGCGTCGGCTTCGAACTCGGAAGCACCGAAGCGATCAAGCGCGTGGTGGCGGCGAGCGATGGCCTCGGCTGCCTTTCCCGCTACGCGGTGGAGCAAAGCGTGGCGGACGGGCACCTGGTTGAACTGCGCACACGCCTGCCCAGGGCAAGCCGCCAGCTTTCCATCGTGCTGCACCGTGAAAAGCGGTTGGGCCGCGCGACCACGGATTTCCTGGCGCACTGCAGCGCCGCGGAGCGACACGGCGCGCGCTGAGCGACCCGCACCGAACCGTTGAACCGGGTCGGGGCGCAAGCATGAGAATGCGCGGATGGAGACCAGAACCCCTCGGGACGACAAGAACGGCGGACGCCGCACGGGGCGCCGCGCGCTGATCGCATTGATCGCGCTGTGCGTGCTCGGCCTGCTCGCCGCGGCGGCCTGGGTCGCCTTCCGGCAGGCCTATCCGCCCGCGCGGCTGGCGTCCATGCTCGCGGAGCGCGTGAGCACCGCGACCGGGCGCGACTTCCGCATCGAGGGCGACCTGAACCTGCGCCTCGTGCCGACCTTCGCCATCGAGGCCACGGACGTGGTGCTCGCCAGCCCCCGGGGAAGCACGCACGTCGACACATTGCGGGCCAGGGATGTCGCCTTCGAAGTCTCGCTGCGCGACCTGCTCGCCGGCACCCTGCACATCCTGAGCGTCGACGCCCAGGGCGCCGACATCGGCCTCCCGACCGGGCAGACCCTGCGCATCGAATCGCTGGCGCTGGCCACGACGGACCACCGGAGCCAGTTCACCGCCGAGCTGGCGTTCGGGCCTCAACACTGGAAGGTGAAGGGCGAGGTCGGACCGATCGAGGCGCTGTGGGCCGGCACCGCCGAGTGGCCGCTCGACTTGCGCGCCAGCACCGAGGGTGCTTCCCTCGCGGTCCAGGGCAGCATCGGCACCGGCGAACACGCCGGAGCCTTCGACGCCAGGGTGTCGGTCCGGGTGGATGCGGCGCCGGCGCTGGCGCCGTTCGGCCCGGCGGCACAGATGATCCCGGTGCCGCTCGAATGGCACGCGACGGTGGTGCATGCGCCGGCGCAGTGGCGCGCCGATCCGATGGCGCTGTCGGTGGCCGGACAACGCCTGACCGGCAACGCGACTCTCAAGCTCGGCGACGCGCCATTGCGGCTCGAGGCAGCACTGTCGGCGGCCGCGCTGAGCCTCCCGCGGCTGCCGGCCATCTCGGCCTTCCAGGCCCATGTCAATTTCAGTCCCGGACGGCTGCAGGTCGAGCCGTTCAGCTTTGCCATCGCCGGCGGCCAGGCCCGGGGACAGCTCCGGGTCGCGCTGCACCCCGATGCCGCACCGCACATCGACCTGCAACTGAGCGCCAGGTCGATGTCGGTCGAGGCACTGGACGCGGCGCACCCAGGCAGTCGGCGCTTCAAGGGCGGCCATGCCGACCTCGAAGCCAAGCTCGCGATGTCCGGCCGCACGCCCGCGGCGCTGGCCGCGTCATCGAGCGGCAGCGCCCTGCTGAGCGCCCGCGACGTCGGGCTGGTGGGCCGGGGCGCAGCGCTGGACCGCGACCTCCTCTCGCGCCTGATCGATGCGCTGATCCCGAGCAACGTGCCGCGCGACGACCTGGTCGTGCAGTGCGCCGTCGCACAGCTGCCTCTGCGCGACGGCGTGGCGGCGATCGACCGCTCGATCGCGGTGGAAACGCAGCAGATCGCGGTCTCGGCCAGCGGCGAGATCAATCTCGCCCGGCAGACCCWCTCGCTGGCGTTCCGGCCCCAGGTCAAGCGGGGCCTCGACCTGAAAGCGAGCAGCCTGGTCGAGCTGATGCTGCTCCAGGGCCCGCTCGACGCACCCGAGCTGAGCATCAATCCGCGCGGTGCCGTGCACCAGGCCGCCAACGTGGGCGTGGCCGCCGCGACCGGCGGGATCTCGCTGCTGGCGCCGGCGCTGCGCGCCGCAGCCGGCGAGCCGTCGGCCTGCGACCGGGCCGCGTCGCCGGGGCGCCCGCAGGCCGGCCCTGGCGGCGCGCCGGCCAAGGGCGACACGCGAGGGCCGATTCGCCGCAAGCTTTTCGGCGGCTGAGGGGGCGGCCTCCCGCGTTGCCTTCCCGGATGATGCGGTCGAAGAACTTCGACGCGACCTCCCGACACCGCCGATCCGCCGGCATGCGCCACAATTTCCCGCTTCGGCGCTGCCGTGCGCCGGCCTCGAGAGGACGCCACATGAACACCGAAGCACGCCCCACCACCATCCCTCTCGACGACGGCGAGAGCGTCTCCGGCCTGGTGCAGTCGCCGCCGGCGCCGCGCGCCTGCTACGTGTTCGCCCATGGCGCCGGTGCCGGCATGGCGCACGCGTTCATGGCCGAGGTGGCCGACGGCCTGGCGCAGCGCCACATCGCCACGCTGCGCTACCAGTTCCCCTACATGGAGCGCGGCTCGAAGCGCACCGATTCGCCGGCGATCGCCCAGGCCACGGTGCGCGCGGCCGTGGCGCATGCCGCCGGCCTCTTCCCCGCGCTTGCGCTCTTCGCGGGCGGCAAGTCGTTCGGCGGCCGCATGACCTCCCAGGCGCAGGCCCTGGAGCCCTTGCCGGGAGTGGCGGGCCTGGTGTTCCTGGGTTTTCCGCTGCATGCAGCGGGCGCGCCTTCGAGCGACCGCGCGCGGCATCTCGTCGATGTCCGCACGCCCATGCTGTTCGTCCAGGGCACGCGCGACAAGCTGGCGGAGTTCGGCCGGATCGAGAAGCTCGTGGCCGAACTCGGGCCGCTGGCGACCCTGATGCGGATCGACGAAGCCGACCATTCCTTCCACGTGCTGGTCCGCTCGGGCCGCAACGACCGCGAGGTGATGACGCAGATCCTCGACGGCTCAGCCGGCTGGATGCTGCGCTGAGCGCAGGCCTTTCGTTCGCAGTGGTGCAACCCCCGAGGCCCCTCGCCAAGCGGGGGGACGTCGCCCCACTACACTGATCCGGATGAGCCACCCCCCTCCCCCGCATCGAGCGCGGGACCTCCTTGCTTCCTATTTCTGGAGTGGCGATGCCATCCGCAGCCGAAGCGTGAGCGAGGTTGTGCTGTCAGGCACGGTCGACGTGCCTGCGCCCCCTGCAAGGCTGATGGCGGACTGGCAAAGGGAGATATCGTTGCGCTTGGGCCTGGAACCCGGAGACGTCGAGCCATTGCCTCTGGCGCGCGCGCGCATGCGCTGGCCGGACTACCGGTACTGCGTGCAGGCGATGGCCGACTGGACGCGGACGCTCGGCCTGCACGAGGTGCTTGCCTCCTGCGACGTCGCCCTCATGGCCTGCCGCGGCGCGAAGTACCACCATGACGGCGCGCACTATGGCGGTGCGGCCTTTTGCAACCTCTTCCTGAGCGAAGACAAGGGCCTGGACTTGCATTTCCCCTCTTCGGGTCATCGAATCCCGTTGACCAGGGGGACGGCCGTGATGTTCGATACCGGCCAGCCTCATGCCGTGATCAAGCGTCGCAGCGACGGCTTCGATGTGGCCGACTTCCCGCCCGACCCCGATTGCACCCAAGTATTCCTGACCTGGGAGCTTCCCATCGAGGATGCCCACATCTGGCGGGCACTTCGGATCGACTTCGACATCGACCCTTCGACCGCGTTGCAGTTGGAGGAAGAGCAGGTCTGGCTGAACGGCGCACGGGCCAGCTTGTGCCCGCATTCTGGCCAATGGCGCCGTGCTGACTGACCGCCCGCCCGAGCGCGGGGAAAATGCGCTTGAGCTACTCGACTTGCTGCGCACTGGGCCTTGTCGCCCGGGTCATTTCTTCCGAAGGTACTCACGCACCTTCTCCGCCGAGTTGCCCACCGCGGCGACGGCCGCCCTGAGTTGCTGCTCAGTCACGCCGAGCGACTCGGTCCAACTGCGCACTTCGTGAGGCTCGGCGAGGGAAATCAGTTCGCGATCCAGGCCGGTCTTCTTTGGGGAACGCTTGTTGCCGAGCCCCTCCCGATCAAGTGCTTGGGGAGACTGGACCCATTCGAGATATTCGAACCATTCTTGCTGTATGGTCATCAGATTTACCTCTCATCGTCTTGCTGCGTTACGGCTGCATTGCTCTGACGCGCACCAGGTGGCGCCCAGCTCTTCTTCGGCGAAGAGGTTGTGCACCGGCGTTCCGGCCGCCACAAGGATCACGGCAACGACACCCCAGCGAAATGCAACGTCGCTGGGGTGAGTGCTCAGATCTCACGGCGATCCTCCTTCCTGATGAGATCGAAGGCGAGATCGAAGGCGTGAACGCTACTGCGGACCGTTGCGACGTTCTGTAAGACAAGAGCGCAAGAGGTTGGGGGTTCATCGGCATCGGCCCGCTCATCACTCTTCGCCTGTTCAGAATTCATGACCGACTCCCCTTCGAGATTGCGACACGCTTCCGCAGGGTATTGCTTCGGAGTACGCTGTCCTTACCGGGGATAGCGCGCGTCTGTCCAGCGAACACAAAGTCACCGACGCGTCAGGGGACCAAGATGACGAACGATGGCCACATCAATGGCGCGGACGACCCTCCCCCGTTCCCCTCAGCCGAATGGCACATGCAGGTCGAGAGCGACGGCGGTCTTGACGGCATGCGCAGTTACCACATCGACGTCTACAGAGGCACGGCGTTCATGTGCCGCATCGCGCTGGCCGGCCATTTTCCCAATCAGGCGGCCGCCGAAGAAGGTCTGGATCGTCGCCTCAAGGCTTGGCTTGAGGACTATGAAAAACGTCCTCTCCTCGCGGGCGAAGATCACATTCCCTATGACACGTGACCGGAGGTTGCAGGATCACTCGAAAGTGACCGTACTGGCCATCAGCACGCCGTTGACGACCCGCGTGCCATGGATGTTCACCTTCACGCCATTGCCCAGCTTCCCCGCCGTGCCGTTGAAGAACACGACGTCAGGGTTGCCGGCATCCACGGGTTGTCCCTTCACGCGGAAGTCTGAAGGCGATTTGAATGCGCCGACATTGCCGATCAGATCGAAGGACGCGGGGCCGCCAGTGCCCGGAACATGCCGGATCCTGAGCTTGGCCGCTCGCAGCACGCCACCGGACACGACGCCGCCGACATCGACCTTCACGCCGTTCCCGATCGCGCCCACCGGACCGCCGGTGATCTGCGCGGCACTCGCATCGACCGGGAAGCCGAGCACACGCAGCGCTCCCGGACCTGCGAAGTCCGTGACGATGCCCGCGAACTGGGCCGTGGTGGCATTGGCCGTCGGCAACGGATACCACCATTGCACGAGCGTCGCGACCAGACCGCCCGGCGCCGCGGCGTCCGCGCGAACGCGCACGATGGTTCCGTTTGCGAGCGGTCGCCCGTCCGGGCTCCCGCCCAGAACCGCTGCGCTGTAGTCGATCGCGAGGCCGCCGAGCGAGAAAGTCCGCCGCGTCGCGTCGAGGTTCTGCACCGTGCCCGTGAGAATCGGCGCGGACCGCTCGCGCTGCTCCACGCGCGTCGCACGCAGCACTCCAGGCGCGGCCGGCAGGCCCCAGACCTGCAAGGTGCGCCCCGCCGGGATCGCGGCGAGGCCGGAGGCGTCCGCCCAGACGGTGGCTTCGTCGGTCGTCACCGTTGTGCCCAGGATGACGAAGCTGCCTTGCGCCGGATCGACCGATGTCACCTCACCGCGAATGTCGGCAGCGGATTCGACCCGACGGGCGATGCCTTGGGTGAAGTCCGCGTTCATTGGCCCGATGACCCGCACGCTCATGCCCAGTTGCAGCCCGGCGGGAGCATCCTCGACGTTTCCGACGGCCGAACTCGTGTCGTAGCGCAGGCCGTTGACGAAGATGCTGCCCGCGCCATCGACCGAGCCGACGCCGGTCGCATCGGCAGTGCTGACGCCGGTGCCACCGGACCCTACCCCGGAGCCCTCATCCCCACTCGATGCGGTGGTGGAACTCCCGTCGTCGGACGCAATGCCGCCAATGCCGTTGCCTGCCCCGCTCGGGCCGTTGTCGCCGACCGGGCCGGGCGCACCTGCGGGGGCGAGCCCCGAACCGATGGCCCCCGGCGCCGATGCACCCACGAGCGCCGCGCCGCCACCTCCGCCTCCGCCTCCACCGCAGGAGAGCAGGAGGGCCGACATCAGCGACAGGAACCCGTTGCGCAGCAGGATGTTCATCACTCTTTTCTCCCCAGGGGCTTCAAGGGGCCGGGCAGCTTCGCGGCCTCCTCCTTGGCATCCTCATAGTACGTGTAGATGCCGACCCGGACGCGCCCCGCGTCTCCCTTGTTCGCCATCTCGTAGGCACGCCTCATCTCGCGTGACATTTCATGGTGAAGCCCGTTCCAGCGTTCGCGTGCGAGCTGGTGAATGCGCTCGCAATCCTCGATCGATATGCCGGCCGCGAACACCGACCGCTCGAGCAAGGGCGGTCTGCCGCCGACGGTGTTCGACACGCCCGCCAGCAAGTGGTCTCGCGCGTTGTCGCCCAGGAACGAGAACATTCCCTTCAGATCGTTCGCCGGCACGAAGCCCGTCACGGCAAGTTCCGTCACGCCATCGCGCTCGATCGCCATATTCAGGCGCACCAGTTCATCAAGAATGGCGCGGTGATGCACGTTGCCCCGACTGGCGCGATGCGCGACAGCCTCGAAGGAGGGCGTCGACTGATCATCGGACACGATCGGCAGCGAGCGGTGGGCTGGGTCGTCGGCGAACATCTGCAGCCACAACGTCAAGGTTCTCGCCTCGGCCGACATCTCGGTTTGCGGCAAGGCAACCGTTGGTTCGCGCACTCTGCTGGTCACGGCCTTGCGGTTCAAGCCGGTCGTCACCGACAACTGGCTGATGTTGGGGTCAGTGCCCTTCTCCATCCATGCACGCCGTGCCTCATCAAGCAGCACATCGCGCAGCAGTTTTTCCAGGTGCGCGTGCTTGACGCCGAAGGCCAGAGCGAGCCTCACCAGCGGACGCAGGACGCGGGCGCATGCATCGAGCACCCACGCGAGCTGGCCCTCTCTCGATTGGGCCATCGGCTGCCGGGACGAACGCGGGTCCCGGCCATGCTTGGCGCTCTTCGAACCCGTGTGTCTGGTGGCCATGCAGTTCGATCCTGACCTCGGGCGACAGCAGTGAACGACTCGTTACCAACTGGACAAAGACATCAGCCTCTGTCTTACAAATCCGGCGCTTTGGCGAGCGCACAACGGTAACCGATGGGAACTTTTTACCTACATCTTCTTACCATTTCCTGGAGAGCGCAATGGCCATTCAGTTGACGGGTGCCTCGCGAAGAGCAACCCTTCCACCTGGAGCGTCGCCATGAGCACCGCCGGCATTTGCGTTTCCCATTCTCAGGGCACGTCGCCTGGCATCGCGCTTGGCAGTCTTGTCGACCTGGCGAGGCTTCAAGTCGGCAACCCTTCTGCCGCGATCTGCGATGCCTGCAGCACCATCGACATCGGGTCCGCCTGCTACTGCAAGAGTTGCTCGCACAAGCTCCCAGCCTTCGATACGGCCAAGGAAGACACAGGTGTCCTGCGTGACAAAGAGTTTTCTTGGCATGCCCTGGGGATGCCGGAGCGGGCGTCAGTGATGGACTTCGCGGCCTTCTCGGTGGTGATCAATCTACTCGTGGTGATCACCGCACTCATCCCTGCTCCATGACTTTCTGGCTTCCCTGTCATCGCCATGACGAAGTTCTGCGAGTCCTGCCACACCGCCAACAGAGACCGCGCGAAGTACTGCCGAGGATGCGCGGGCAAGTTCAGCGGAATTCGCACGGCTGCGCACGTTTCAGCAGGGTCCTTGCCGGAGGGAAGGCCCCCTAGAGTCGCGAGAGTCGCGCAATCCGTGCCGATGGCGATGGCGATGCCAATGCCGGCGCCCGCACTATGGCCAGCAGGGACGAGGACGAGCGATCTCTTGGTCGTATCGCGAATCCCCAAGAAGCGCGATTTCGCTCGCCGGTTGACCTTGCCCGGCGGCCTCGATGTTCCCGTCGTGCTGATGTTGATGGTCGTCTTCCTGTCGAGTGCTGCGTTCGTTTTCTGGTACTGGAACCGCACTGCCGAGCGAAGTCTGGAGTCCTCCCGTGAGGAGGCGCCGATCCATTGGCAGTCCAAGTCGCAGACTGCGTCGCTTCCGGCGCCCGCGACGCATTCGCAACCGGCGGTCGCGCCGGTCGCGGTCGCTCCGATGGTCGAGCATCATGTCGAGCCAACGCGCTCGCTGCTGGCGGAGCCGTCCGAAACGCAGGCCCCGACGCCTGCGGCGGCCCGGACACAGGTCGCGGCGCCCGAAGAACAAGCCTCCGAAGCACATCGGCCTGTGGCCGCACCGCAAGCCGACGAGGCACGGACTTCGGATGCGCAAGCTTCTCAGGCGCCGCCAAGGCAAGCGGTGGCAGCACTGCGGCGGGACCGTTCCGGCGCCCGACCGCGCGAAAGGAGCATGACGTCGACCGTCACCGCGTCGCGCGCATTCCCTATCGACCGTCAATCAGAAGCAGCACCGAAGGCCGTCGCTCCCGATGTCCAGCGATCGATCCGAGCAGAACAGCCAGACATTGCCAGCCGGACATCGGCGACGCTCCCGACCGCCTCGGTCCAAAACGGAACGGCTCGCACGGCAGGCAGCACGACTCGCTGCGACCCGCACAATCCGTTCGGCGAAGCCATCTGCGTGAGCGCTGCGGCACCGGCGGCGCAAGCGCCGAGTTCTTCCAGCGCGGCGATCTCGAGCGCATCGTCGAATCAAAACGCAACCAAGGGGATCCACTCGCCTGGCGCTTTCGCGATCACAAACGCCCCGGCGGATCCGGGCGGCAACAGCCCCGGCGCTGGCACTGCCGCGGGTGGTGCAGGAGGTGGGGCTGGCAGCGGAACCGGTGGCGGCGCAGGAGGTGGCGCTGGCGGCGGAGGAGCCGGTGGCGGCGCAGGAGGTGGCGCGGGCGGCGGAGGAGCCGGTGGCGGCGCAGGAGGTGGCGCGGGCGGCGGAGGAGCCGGCGGCGGCGCAGGGGGCGGCGCTGGCGGCGGATCTGGAGGGGGTGGTCCAGGGGGCGGTGGCTCCGGCGGCTCCGGTGGTAGTGGTGGCTCTGGCGGTGGTGGCCCTGGCGGTGGCGGCGGTGGCTCCGGCGGTGGCTCCGGCGGTGGCGGTGGTCCTGGCGGCGGCGGCGGTGGCTCCGGCGGTGGCGGTGGTCCTGGCGGCGGCGGCGGTGGCCCTGGCGGTGGTCCTGGTGGCGGCGGTGGYCCTGGYGGCGGCGGTGGCCCCGGCGGCGGCGGTGGCCCCGGCGGCGGCGGTGGGCCCGGCGGTGGCGGTGGTCCTGGCGGCGGCCGATGATGTGAGTCCGACACCCGCCGCTGCGAAAAGCGCCAGGACGCGCGGCAAGCTTCTTCAAGGTGAACTGTTGAAGACGATAGGAGGCTCAGTCCTTCGCAGCGAACGCGCTGGATGCTCAAGACTTCGCCTGGAGACCGTGGGCGTTGCAGGTCGGCCAGTGCGAAGGGCCGGGCCGGGTCACTGCTGGCTCTGAGCCACAGAAAGACCTGACGGCTCGCGGCTTGTTCCGACCAGCACCACGAGGATGCTGGACGGCTCCGAACTGCGATTGCGCCACGCGTGACGCGTGCCGTTCTGTACGTATGTGTCTCCAGCGTGAAGCTCCTTCGTCGCACCGTTGTCCAGTTCGAGCCAGATGCTGCCGGATATGACGTAGCCGAAGTCGATGGAATCGCTGGTGTGCATCCCTGGGTTTTTGGCCTCCATGTGTGCGGCCAGACCGGGAAACTTTTGCTCCATTTGAACGTACAAATTCTTTCGCTCTCCCGGCGCCAGAGGTGTCTCTCGCTCTGGAGGAATGGTGAAGATGCCGAATCGGAATCCACCTGCAGGAGGAAAGAAATCGCGATAAGCCGGCGCGCTGCCTGCATCGGGAAATGACGGAAGGCTCTCTGCGCCCCAGAGTTTGAGGAACTCGAAGCCGAGGCCAGCGACACCTTCAGGCTCGACGACAGCGTCGCTCGCGAAGACCGCAATCGATTCGGAGCTATGACCCGTGACAACTCGACGTGCGTGCATGGTGTCTCCTGTGTGCAAGGGATACCTGACTGAAGGAAGCATCATGCTACCGATGGCGACCTATGCCATTTTTCACGGAGGCCTCCTGGGCCGCCAACGCTGCACCGAGAGCCTCCGCGGCGGCGTTATCAGCAAGGTGGTCTTCGGGGCTGCGTCACCACGCGCCAGTGAGCTCAAGGGCGGTATGGGTGTAGGGTCGCGACTCATGGCGCGAGGCCGGCTCTCGCCGTCACTCAGGAGGTTTCCGCCATGCCTATGCGAAGTCTTTTCTCCACCCTCACGGCGGCCCTCGCAGTCGCTTGCATCGCGTGGGCGCCCTCGGCCGCCGCGCAGTCGGGCGCCGCAGCCTTGCGTGCGTCCTACGAAAAGCTCGCTCCAAGCTTGGCGAACAGCCCGTTCGGGCGGCCGATGGTTCTGACTTCCGCCGAAACCGAGCGGGGCCTCAGAGGCGAGGTGTACGGCGTGCTGGACCGTCCGCTGGCCAAGGTCAGTACAGCCTTGGACAAACCGGCGCATTGGTGCGACATGATGATGCTTCACCTCAACAATCGGGCCTGCCGCCTCGACGCGGGCGAAAAGACTCTGACGCTGAGCGTGGTACGCAAATATGACATCCCCGTCGACAAGGCGTTCGAGTTGAGCTTTCGCGGTCGTCTCGTCAGTGCGACGCCCGACTACTTTGAAGCAAAGTTGAACTCCGGCAAGGGACCGTTCGGCACCAGCAACTATCGCATTGCGCTCGAAGGCATTCCGCTGGAGAACGGCAAGTCGTTCATCCACTTCAGCTACGCCTACGACCAGAGTTCCGCGACCGCCGTGGCGGCCAAGAGCTACCTGGCCACCTTCGGGCGCGGCAAGGTAGGCTTCACAGTCGTCGGCAGACAGCCCTCCGGCGAACCCGAACTGGTTGGAGGCATGCTGGGTCTGGTCGAGCGCAATGCGATGCGCTACTTCCTGGCCGTGGACGCCTACTCGGAGGCGCCGGACGCTTTCGAGAAACGACTGGCGCTGTGGTATTCAGGGACGCAAAAGTACCCACGCCAATTGAATGATCTCAGCGAAGCCGAGTACCTCCAGCTCAAGCAATCGGATCGGCAGCGCCGGAGCGCGGCGCGTCCCTGAAGGCACAGTTTGAGCTGCCTCCACGCGCACATGCGTCGCGCAAAACCCGGATCAATGCGGGTCGAGGACGTCAGACGAGTCGTGGGCAATCTGAACGGATTCTGATCTGGCCGTTAAGAAACGCTTCATCGACCGCGCGTATCGTGCACCCATGCACTCCCCTCCTGGTGCCTCCGCCGTCGAGCAAGTCACGAGTGCCGAACCCGCATCGTCCCGCAAACGCCGCGCCGCCTTGCTACAGGTAGCAAACCAGTGGGCGTCGCGTCCTCGCTCCCCGCGCCGCATCGTCATCTGGTTGAGCATCTATCTCGGCGCGGCGGCCAACTGGCCGCTGTGGAGTGAACTGGCGCGCATAGGCGGGGCGCCCAGTGTCTACGTCCCCACGAGTTTCGCAGTCGCGCTGCTGATGACTTTCGGGACGGTCGCCATGCTGTCTCTTACCGCCTGGTCACGCTGGATGAAGCCGCTGTGGCTCGGGATCGTGGTCCTGGCAGCCATCGTCCAGTACTACATGATGACCTACCGCGTCGTGATCGAGCCGACGATGGTCGCGAACGTGCTGCAATCCGACCTCAACGAAGTCAGGGAACTGCTGAATTGGCGGCTTCTCGTGAGTGTGCTGATCGTGTCAGCTCTGCCCGCATGGTTCCTGTGGCAGGTGGATGTCCAGAGGATCTCGCTCGCTTCGAACCTCTGGCGCAATGGAGCGCTGCTGCTCGCAGCGACACTGGGAGCCGCAGGCTGCGCAGTGGCGATGAATCTGAAGCTGGCGCCGCTGATGCGCAACAATCCGCACCTGCGCTACATGCTGAATCCGTTGGCCACGCTCTATTCGGCGAGCGCCGTGGCGATGAGGCCGATCTTCGGGCACCGGCGCCAGTTCATCCCGTCGACGGGGGTCGTGGCGCTGGGCCCCGGCTATGCCACGCAGGCCAAGCCGCCGCTGCTCGTACTCGTGGTCGGCAAGGCGGCACGCCCGGATCACTTCGGACTCAACGGGTACGTTCGCGACACGACACCCGAGCTCGCAGCGCGAAAGGCACTGAGCTACCGCGACGTGCGTTCATGCGGGACCAGCACGCTGGCCTCCGTCCCGTGCATGTTCTCCGGCCTGGGCAAACAGGCCTTCGAGGCCCGCCAGGATGACCACGGCAACCTGTTGGACGTGCTTCAGGCAGCCGGCCTGGCGGTGTACTGGCTCGGCAACCAGACCGACACCTGCAAGGGCGTCTGCGATCGGATTCCGCACGCCACTGCGATCGATCGCCTGGACTCGGCCGCCCGCAACGCGTTGTGCGTTGGCGACGAATGCCTGGATGAAGTCATGCTCGATGGTCTTGATGCGCGCATTGCCAGTCTGAGCGCAGCCCGCCGTGCGCCAGGCGTCGTCCTTGTCATGCACCAGATGGGCAGTCACGGCCCGGCCTACTACAAGCGATCCTCGCCCGACACCAAGCACTTCTTGCCCGAATGCAAAACCAACGTACTCGGGGATTGCACTCACACGGAATTGCTCAACAGCTACGACAATTCCATTGCCTACACCGATCGGTTTCTCGGCCGGGTGATCGACTGGCTTCAGACGCAGTCCGGTCAATTCGACCCGGCGCTTCTCTACATCGGGGACCATGGCGAATCGCTCGGCGAATACGGACTCTTCCTCCACGGCGTGCCGTACAGCTTCGCGCCTGAAGTGCAGAAGCGGGTGCCCATGGTCACGTGGTTCAGCAATGGCATACTTCGCCGCGCCGGCCTCTCGCCATCATGCATGGAGGCCGGCCTCGATACCCCACTCACCCATGACAATCTCTATCACACGGTGCTCGGACTGATGGACGTGCAGACTGCTTCATACAACGCGGGGCTCGACCCGCTGTCGAGTTGCCGTGAGCCGCGGCGACCGGGATGACCAGCATGCGCTCGGAGTCGTTCAGGTTTCGGACAGGTGCGCCTCATAGCATCCAGACATGCTGACGCAGGTTTCTCCTTCAACGCCTCGCCAGGCTCGCCCCCTGGCGGAGCGCCGTGCGGCGCCCGCCGCTGCACACCATGACTTTCGAGGTGCCAGCACCGAACGACCGTTGCCTTCCGGCTTGCTGGCGCTTCTGCTGGTCGTATTGGCAGTCGTCTGGTTCGCTTCGCTGGCCACGCGCTCGCTGATCAGTCCGGACGAGGGGCGCTACGCGAGCCTCGCCTGGGAAATGCTGCGCAGCGGCGACTGGGTCACTCCGCGATTGAACGGGCTGCTCTATTTCGAGAAGCCTCCGTTGCAATACTGGGCCAGCGCCCTCTTCCTCCACCTGTTCGGCATGAATGTCTTCGCAGCGCGCCTGTGGCCCGCGCTGGCCGGCTTTCTCACGGTGCTGGCCGTCGGTGGAACAGCGTGGCGGCTGTGGGGCAGGGAAACCGGCATCCGCAGCCTGGCCATAGCGGCATCCATGACCTGGGTCTTCGGCAACGCGCACTTCCTGACGCTCGACGCAAGCCTGACCCTGTTCCTCACCATCGCCCTCTGCGCGGTCCTGATCGCCGAGCAGGCTTGCGGCACGGCTTCCGAGCGCAGGAACTGGATATGGGTCGCCTGGGCAGCGATGGCCGGCGCGGTGCTCAGCAAGGGATTGGTGGGCCTCCTGATTCCCGGCGCCACGCTCGTGCTGACCTGCCTCTGGCGCCGCGATTTCGGCCTGTGGCGCCGGATGCACTGGGTGTCCGGTTTGTTGATCTTCCTCTTGCTCGCGGCGCCGTGGTTCGTGCTGGTCTCCCTGCGCAACCCGGCCTTTGCCCAGTTCTTCTTCATTCATGAACACTTCGCGCGCTACCTGAGCAATGTTCATCAACGCGAAGGCGCGTGGTGGTACTACCTGCCATTGCTTCTGGCCGGGATGTTCCCGTGGACCAGTGCGCTGCCGTGGCTGTGGCCCAAGCGCGCAGCCTCCGGTCCAACACCAGCCATCGCGCCGCAGGGTCTGCTGATCGCCTATTCGGCCTTCGTTCTGCTGTTCTTCAGCGCCAGCGGATCGAAACTGCCGTCCTACATCCTGCCGATGTTCCCGGCGCTGGCGCTCCTCATCGGACTTCGGCTCCAGCAGGCGAGTCCCCTTGCGCTGCGTCGCCACCTGTTGTTCCCCGTCGCGGTCTGGGCGATCGTCCTGGTCGCCTCCACGCAGAGCTCAAGGATCGCTTCGCACTCCACGTCGGCCGAGGTGTTCGCGCAGCTGGGCACCGGAGCGCTCTGGGGTGCGGTGACCTTCCTGTCGTTCGCGGCCTTCGCGTGGTGGTTGCTGCGGCGGCGCGGTGCCACGCTGGCCATCGCGACGCTGGCGCTCGGCCATGTCATGAGCATGACGATCGTGATGGCGGCGCACGAGCCCTTCGGGCAACTCAAGAGCGCGGCACCTTTCGTGTCGGCATTGCAGCCGGTACTGCAGTCGGGTGCCCCCGTCTTCGCGGTCCGCGCCTACGACCAGACGCTGCCTTTCTACCTGCGCCGCGAGGTCACGCTGGTGGACTACCAGGACGAGTTCGCCATGGGACAGGCCCTGGAGCCGAACCGCTCGATCGAATCGCTCGACGAGTTTGTTGCGCGCTGGCAGTCGCTTCCAGAGGCCGCGGCCTACATGGACTTTCCGAGCTACGGCGAGCTGCATGAGCGTGGCCTTCCGATGCGTATCATCTATCAGGATTCACGACGAGTGGTGGTGTCGAGAAAATGAAAATCATCGACTTCGCATGGGTGCTGACCGGCGTCCTTCTGAATGCCGCCGCCCAGTTGTTCCTGAAGGCCGGGGCGCGCAGCGTGGGCGCCATTTCCATGAGCGACGGCAGCGCCGCTCTCTGGCGCAGCGCGGCCGGGCTCGCGCAACATCCCGGCATCCTCGGCGGCCTCGTCTGCTACGCGGTCAGCGTGGTGGTCTGGATCGTCGCGCTTTCCCGGGTCGACGTGAGCATCGCCTATCCGATGCTGTCGATCGGCTATGTCGTCAACGCGGCGCTCGCCTGGTGGCTGTTCGGCGAGCAGGTCGACGCGCAGCGCTGGCTCGGCATTGCCGTCATCATCATCGGCGTGGTCCTGGTGGCGCGCAGCGGGAGCACGCAATGAGCACGAATACAGCGGCCTTCCTCCCTTTCACCCGCCCCTCGATCGATGAGCAAACCATCGCGGAAGTCGGCGAGGTGCTCCGGTCCGGATGGCTCACCACCGGGCCGAAGTGCCAGGCGCTCGAGGCTGAACTGTCCAGGCGTTGCGGCGGGCGTCCCGTGCGGCTGGTCAATTCCGGCACAGCCTCGCTCGAACTGGCATTGCGCCTGTGCGACATCGGTCCGGGCGACCAGGTCATCACCACGCCGCTGAGCTGGGTCGCCACCGCCAACGTCGTGCTGGCGGTCGGCGCCACCCCGGTGTTCGTCGATGCCGATGCGACGACGCGCAACATCGACCTCGACCGGATCGAGACGGCCCTCACACCGCGCACGCGGGCGCTGATACCGGTCGATCTGGCTGGGCTGCCCGTGGACCGGACGCGGCTCAACGAGATCGCGGCAACGCATGGCCTGCGGGTCGTCGAGGATGCCGCGCAATCCTTCGGCGCTCAATGGGACGGTCGCGCCATCGGCAGCTTCGGCGACCTCGTCTCCTTCAGCTTCCACGCCAACAAGAACCTGACCTCGGGCGAAGGCGGCTGCCTGGTGATGAACAACGACGAAGAGGCGCGGCGCTTCGAGTTGCTGCGCCTGCAGGGCGTCATCCGACTGCCCGGCGGCGGCATGGACGTCGAGGCATGGGGCGCCAAGGCGAACATGACCGACATCGCGGCAGCGATCGGCCTGGGTCAACTGCGCAGCATCGACGACTTCAACGCCCGTCGCCGACAGCTCGCGCGGCGCTATTTCGAGCGCTGGGACCGCACGCTCGGATTCGATCTGCCACCCGAGGACGCGGACGGGCACGGCAACTGGCACATGTTCCAGCCGCTGCTGCCGCACGATCTTGCATCGGCGCGCGCGGACTTCGTCGACGCCATGAAGAACCAGGGCATCGGCGTCGGCGTGCACTACCCCGCGATGCACCTGTTCTCGATGTTCCGGGCCATGGGTTACGCCCGCGGGGACTTCCCGGTCGCCGAGGACATTGGCGCACGCACGGTCACGCTGCCGCTCTTTCCGGCCATGACCGACGCCGACGTCGACCGCGTCTGCGACAGCGTGGCCGCAGTGGTGGCTCAATTGCGGAGGGCTCGGCGATGACTGTGCTGCAGGCGGTTCCTCACCACGACCCCGACATCGAGATCCCGGCCGACGCCCCTTCGCTGAGCGTCGTGATTCCGGTCTACAACGAGGAGCAGGGCCTCGCGGCCCTGTTCGCCCGGCTCTATCCCGCGCTCGACGCGCTCGGCTCGTCCTACGAGGTGATCTTCATCAACGACGGCAGTCGCGACCGCTCGGCCGCAGTGCTCGCGGCGCAGTTCGAGCGCCGTCCCGACGTGACCCGGGTGATTCTCTTCAACGGCAATTTCGGCCAGCACCGGGCGATCCTGGCGGGCTTCGAGCACTGCCTGGGCGAGCGCATCGTCACGCTCGACGCCGACCTCCAGAACCCACCGGAAGACATCCGGCTGTTGCTGGAAGCGATGGACCAGGGGCACGACTGCGTCGGCTCGATCCGCCGCGACCGCCAGGATTCGGCCTGGCGGCGCTGGGCGTCGCGCGCCATGAATCGCCTGCGCCACCGGCTTACGGGCATCGTGATGACCGACCACGGCTCGATGCTGCGCGCCTACAGCCGCAACGTCGTGCAGCTCATCAACCAGTGCAACGAGATGAACACCTTCATCCCGGCGCTGGCGCTGCAGTTCTCCCGCAACCCGGCCGAAGTGGAGGTCGGTCACGAGGAGCGGCATGCGGGCGAGTCGAAGTACTCGTTCTACAGCCTGGTGCGCCTCAACTTCGACCTGGTGACCGGCTTCTCGCTGGTTCCGCTGCAGGCTTTCTCGCTGCTTGGCATTGTGGTGTCGATGCTCTCCGCACTGCTGTTCGTGGTGCTGGCAACGCGCCGGCTCGTGATGGGCCCCGAAGTGGGCGGTGTGTTCACGCTCTTCGCCCTGCTCTTCCTGCTGGTGGGGCTGGCCCTGTTCGGCATCGGGCTGCTGGGCGAATACGTCGGGCGCATCTACCAGGAAGTGCGCGCGCGGCCGCGCTACGTCATCAATGCGGTGCTCGAGCGCAAGCGGCCATGAAGCCTGATCTGCCCGCACGAGCGATCGTCTTCGCCTACCACGACGTCGGCGTACGCTGCCTGCGCGTGCTGCTCGACGCCGGTGTCGAGGTGCCGCTGGTCGTCACCCACGACGATGCCGCCGGCGAGAACATCTGGTTCGGCAGCGTGGCCGAGGTCGCGAAGCGGCACGGACTGCGCTGCGCGAAGCCGGCCGATCCCCACCTGCCCGAACTGCTGGCCGAGGCGACGGCAGCGAAGCCGGACTTCCTGTTCTCCTTCTACTACCGCCACATGCTCAAGGCCTCGTGGCTGCAGGTGCCCCGCTGCGGTGCCTTCAACATGCACGGCTCGCTGCTGCCTCAGTACCGTGGCCGCGCGCCGGTCAACTGGGCCGTCATCGAAGGCGCGACCCGGACCGGCGCCACGCTGCATCGCATGAACGAGAAGCCCGACAACGGCGCCATCGTCGATCAGTGCGCGGTGCCGATCCTCATCGACGACACCGCCCACGAGGTCTTCACAAAGGTCACCGTCGCCGCGGAGATCGTGCTGGCGCGCAGCCTGCCGCGGCTGCTGGCCGGCACGACCGAGGAAATCCCCCAGGACCTTTCGCAAGGTCGCTACTTCGGTGGTCGCAGGCCGGAAGACGGCCTCATTCCCGCCACTGCGAACGCCCGGCAAATCCACAACCTCGTGCGTGCGCTCGCGCCACCCTACCCCGGCGCCTTCTGCCGTATCAACGGACAGCGGGTCCAGATCGACCGCACCCGGCTCGTCGAACAGCGACAGCACGCACCCGGTGCGGGCCTTCGATGGCTGAGCGACGCCGGCGCGCTCTGGCTGCTGGCAGCCGATGGCAGCACCCTCGAAGTGCTGGCCGCGCACGGCGATTCCGGCGCGCTCGATCCTGCCGGCTTCGAACAACGCTTCGGCGGGCGCTGCGTGCCCACTGACATCTGAATCACTTTCAACCACGAGTTGCCTGCAATGCTCAAAGTCCTCATCCTCGGCGTCAACGGCTTCATCGGCCACCACCTCACCCGTCACATCCTCGAGACCACGGATTGGCATGTCTATGGAATGGACATGCAGTCGGAGCGGGTGGCGCCCTGGCTTCACGACCCGCGCTTCCATTTCTTCGAAGGCGACATGACGATCAACAAGGAATGGATCGAATACCACGTCAAGAAGTGCGATGTCGTCCTGCCCCTGGTCGCGATCGCGACGCCGGCGACCTATGTCCAGGAACCGCTGCGTGTCTTCGAACTCGATTTCGAAGCCAACCTGCCGATCGTCCGGCAGTGTCTCAAGTACAACAAGCGGGTGGTGTTTCCATCCACCAGCGAGGTCTACGGCATGTGCACGGATGCCGCCTTCGATCCCGAAGCATCGAACATGGTCTACGGCCCGATCAACAAGCCGCGCTGGATCTATGCCGCCGCCAAGCAACTGATGGACCGCGTCATCCATGCCTACGGCCAGCAGGACGGCCTGCGCTACACGCTCTTCCGTCCGTTCAACTGGATCGGCCCGGGGCTCGACAGCCTGCACACGCCCAAGGAAGGCTCAAGCCGCGTCATCACCCAGTTCCTCGGCCACATCGTGCGCGGTGAGCCGATCCGCCTGGTCGATGGCGGCAGCCAGCAGCGCGCCTTCACCTATGTGGACGACGGCATCGACGCACTGGTCAAGATCATCGCCAACAAGGACGGCGTGGCCGACTCGAAGATCTACAACATCGGCAATCCTGCCAACAACCATTCCATCCGCGCGCTGGCCGAGATGATGGTCCAGCTGGCGCGCACCCTGCCCGAATACCGCGACGCGGCCGAGGCGGTGCGGCTGGTCGACGTCTCGTCGGCCGACTACTACGGACGCGGCTACCAGGACGTGACGCATCGGGTGCCGGACATCCGCTCGACCATGCAGGACCTGGACTGGAAGCCGAAGGTCGACATGCAGCAAGCGCTGGACAGCCTGTTTGCCTACTATCGCGACGAGGCCGAGGCAGCCGCCGACCTCGCGATCTGAGGCGATGGCCTGCATCGCACTCAAGGTCGACGTCGACACCTTGCGCGGCACCCGCGAAGGCGTGCCCCGGCTGCTGACGGTCCTGCGGCTCGCCGGGGCCCGGGCCACCTTCTTGTTCAGCCTCGGGCCCGACCACACCGGCCGGGCCATCCTGCGCGTGTTCCGTCCCGGCTTTCTGAGCAAGGTTGCGCGCACCTCGGTCGTCGAGCACTACGGCTTGCGTACCCTGATGTACGGCGTCCTGCTGCCGGGTCCCGACATCGGGCGACGTGAAGCCGCCACGCTTCGGTCAGTCCGCGACGCCGGCTTCGAGGTCGGCGTGCATTGCTGGGACCATGTCGAATGGCAGGACCGGCTCCTGCTGCGCGACGCCGAATGGGCCAGGCGCCAGATGCAACTCGCGGTGGAGCGCCACACGGAGGTCTTCGGCGCACCGCCGCGGATGCATGGCGCGGCGGGATGGCAGTTCAACGCCGCCGCCGCGCAGGCGGAGACCGCGCTGGGCATCAAGGTGGCGTCGGACGCGCGCGGTTGGTCGCCCTTCATACCGGTGGCAGACGACGGCCGCGCCATCGGACCGCCGCAGTTCCCGACGACCCTGCCCACGCTCGACGAACTGATCGGCATCGACGGCCTCGATGCGGACAACGTCCATGCCCATCTGCTGTCGCTCACGACCGACCCCGACACGGACCATGTCTACACCCTGCACGCCGAACTCGAAGGCATGAAACTCATGCCGGCCTTCGAGCGCCTGCTGCGGGGCTGGAAGGCGCAGGGGCACAGCCTGGTCGCCGTCGGCGATCTCGCGGCCGCGACCGAGCTGGCCGAGCTTCCGCGGCACTTGCTGGTGCAAGGTGAGGTCGCAGGACGCTCCGGGGTGCTCGCGGTGCAAGGCCCCGCGTGGCCCGCGGCCGATGCGCCGGCGGCGTGAGTCACCCGGTATTGCGACGAATTCTGTGAAAGGGTTTTCCCGCATCAGAACCGGACGGAAGCTCGGTCGTTCATGCCCGCAGGCAAGCCCAGGGCTTGCAGGATGAGGCGCTGGTAGACGGGCCACTCCTGCTTTGCGTTTTCGATGGCCAGCTTGTCCAGCGGGAGGAGTTCGAACAGCGTATCGGTCAGGCGCCGGTAGTCCCGGTACAGGGCAACCAACCCTGCGAGGCCTGCCAACCCGCGGCGTGCGCTGTAGGGCGCCGCGAGCTTCCAGTTGACCTGGTAGGCCACCCAGTCCGCGCCTCGCTCCTCGCAGACCGTCCGGATGGCTCGCTCGACGTCTTCCTGGCGAAAGTACACGACAAGAGGATTCAGCGGCGCAATGGTCGTGGCCACGGCTCGCGCATGGTCGGCGAGGATCGCCGGGTCGGATTCCATCAGGAACAGATTCGTGAGGTCGCCGTGGAACAATTGGCCGTCCATCACGCGGACGATGCCGTCGGCCCGCGACGCTTCCACCAGCGAGGCCCACCTGGCGACACTTCGGGCAGCCAACTTCGCTGGTGTGGTGTCGAGCCACGGCTGGAACCAGTGTTCCAGCTCGTCTGTCGCCCGTACCGGGTGAGGATCCGCCCTTTCGTGGATGGGCAGTGCCTCCCGGTTCGCGTCCTGCAGGCTCTTGGCGATGAAGCGCATCGTGGTCGACTTGCCCGAGCCCATGATGCCCTCCACGATGACCAGGCGATGGCGATCCGGCGCACCGGGGATTGCAGTTGTCGACGGCGAGATGCTGAGTGGATTATTCACGCAGGCATGCACCGCCCGCGGGGGGAAAAGCCTTCACTGTCGTGTTTTGGTGCAGCGCACAATGCTCATTTCTCATTGGTGGTGGCACGTCGTGTGTGCGTCGGGACAGTGCGGTGCAGCACGTCATTTTGCTGCGTCGCCTGCCACCTGTTCCACAGAAAAACTTGCGAACGGCAACTCATCTGCGGTGGGCCGTCCGGCCGAGAAAACCCAAGACACGCGCGAACGATGCGTTGCGCGAGGTCGTCTCGCGCCCCCGCACCGATCACGCGCGGCTCCGACAAGTTCTTTCGAACTGCCTCTGCTTACTTGGCTCCCGCCATGTCAGGCGTGCCGCCCTGCTTGGCCGGCTTCCGGTTCGGATGGCGAGCATCGCGGGTATCGACGCGCGCCTCGCCGGCTGCTGCCGCCTTGCCGGTGCCAACCGGATTGAGTTCTTCCGAATTCGCCGTGTCGCCGGTAGGCTTCTTCACCTTGCCCTGCGGCCGCGCATCGACCTTGGCCTGCGCCTTGTCCTGCTGCTTGCTGTTGGTGATCACCTGCTCCTGGGACGTCGTATTTGCCGGGTTCTGGGCATAGGCACCCGTGGCGAAGAGACTGGCGATCATGATTGCGACTAACTTGCTCATTGCGGTTCCTTGATGGAGGTTAATGGAGAGGACCAGCCATTTAAACGCGCAGTGGCGCGACCCGTTGACGCAGATCGAGCCGACGCGCGTCGGTACAGGGCCTGTGGCCTTCCGGCCGCCATTCTGCCTAATGTCGGCCGGGCGGCAAGCAACTTCCAACGCCCTTTTTCGCCGCTTGAGGCTGTAAACCAACGTGTGGAGGCTCAGTTTCCGGCCTTTCCAACGCTCAATCCATGGCGACCTTGGCATCCTTGACCAGCTTTGCGTACTTGATCGTGTCGTCCTTGATCTGCGCGGCCATCTGAGCGGGGGTGTCGCCCACGGGCTCGGCCCCGATCTCTTCCATGCGCTTCCTGAACTCCGGCGACTGGATGATCTTCACCATCTCGGCGTTGAGCTTGTCGACCACTTCCCTGGGCGTTCCCGCCGGCGCCAGGATGCCGAACCAGGTCCCCTGATTGAAGTCCTTCATGCCGGCCTCTGCCAGCGTCGGCACATCGGGCAGCGTGCTCGACCGCTTGGCCGTCGTCACCGCCAATGCACGCAGCTTTCCGCCCTTGATGTGCTGCACCAGCGGCGTCAGCGTGTCGAAGGACATGTCGACCTGACCGCCGAGCAGGTCGGTGGTCAGCGGAGCGCTGCCCTTGTAAGGGACGTGCAGCAGTTCGACGCCGGCAATGCCGGAGAACTGCGTGCCGATCAGGTGCTGCACCGTGCCGTTGCCGTTCGAGCCATAGGACAGCTTGCCCGGCGCTGCCTTCGCCTGCGCGACCAGGCCCTTGACATCGGTCGCCGGGGACTTGGCGTTGACCACCAGCACGTTCGGCACCAGGGCCACGGTGGTGATCGGCGCAAAGCTCTTCTCGAAGTCGTAAGGCAGCTTCTTGTAGACGCTGGTGGCAATCGTGTGGTGCACCGCCCCCATCAGGAGCGTGTAGCCGTCCGGCTTGGCCTTGGCGACGTAGTCGGCACCGACCGTCGCACCGGCGCCCGGCTTGCTCTCCACGATCACCGGTTGCCCGATGCTTTGCGACAGCGGCGTGGTGATCGCGCGTGCCAGCGCGTCCGAACTTCCACCCGGCGGGAACGGCACGACCAAGGTGATCGGCTTGGCGGGATAGGCCTGCGCGGCGGCGAGCGACGCCGCGAAGCCGAAGGCGATCGCCGTGACGGCGGCACGGGGGCGAAGTGTCGAAGTTCTCATGCTTGTCTCCTTATGGGTGTGATGCGACTGTAGGGATCCACAGGTGTTCGATCCGGGCTGAAAGTGAATCCGTCGTTAACCTGAATTCAATAGTCCGGACGAACCATGGGGAGGCCTCGCTCAGATCTGCGCGATGCGCAGCAGGTTGGTGGTTCCGGAAGTGCCGAAGGGCATGCCCGCGGAGATCACGAGGGTGTGTCCCGAGGCGCCGAAGCCTTCCTTGCGCGCCGTGCGGCAGGCGAGCTCGCTCATCTCGGGAACGTCCACCACTTCGTGGCAGAGCACGGCATGCACGCCCCACACGAGCGCCAGGCGACGCGCCGTGGCGAGGCGAGGCGTCATGCCGATGATGGGCGCCCGCGGCCGCTCGCGCGCCATGCGGAGCGCCGAATAGCCAGAGCTGGTGTAAGCGACGGTGGCTGCGGCGTTGAGCAGGCCGGTGATGTCGCGCATCGCCGAGCCGATGGCGTCGGCCGCGCGAGGCAGTGGTTCGGGGCGCGAGGAATCGATCGCGGTGCGGTAGTTCGGATCGCTCTCGGTGTGGGCAATGATGCTGCTCATCATCTTCACCGCCTCGACCGGATAGCGGCCACTGGCCGATTCCGCGGACAGCATGACGGCGTCGGCCCCTTCGTAGATGGCGGTCGCAACGTCCGAGGCCTCGGCCCGGGTGGGCACCGGCGCGCTGACCATCGACTCGAGCATCTGGGTGGCGACGATGACGGGTTTGCCGGCCCGCCTGCAGGCACGGATGATCCGCTTCTGGATCGAGGGCACCTGCTCGGCGGGCATCTCGACGCCGAGGTCGCCCCGGGCGACCATCACCGCATCCGTTTCGACCACGATGGCGTCGAGCGAGGCGATCGCCGCCGGCTTCTCGAGCTTTGCGACGATGCCGGCCCGGCCATCGACGATGCGCCTGACTTCGATGACGTCCTCGGGACGCTGGACGAACGACAGGGCCACCCAGTCGACACCGAGCGTGAGCCCGTAGGCCAGGTCCGCGCGATCCTTCTCGGTCAGGGCGGAGAGCGGCAGAACCACGCCGGGGACGTTCACGCCCTTGCGATCGGACAGCTTGCCGCCGTTGATCACTTTCGTCTCGGCGAAAGCCTGGCCGAACTTCTCGACCCGAAGCCGCAGGCGACCGTCGTCCAGCAGCAGGTCGGTGCCCGTTTCGAGCGCCGCGAAGATCTCGGGGTGCGGCAGTGCCACGCGTTTGTCGCTGCCCGGCGTCTTGGTGTCCAGGTCAAGCCTGAAGGCCTTGCCTTCGACCAGATCGACCGGTCCATCGGGAAAGGTGCCGATGCGCAACTTGGGGCCCTGCAGGTCCAGCAGCACGCCGATCGGGCGGCCGCTGTGGCGTTCGATCTCGCGGATCAGGTCCAGCCGGCGCTTGTGGTCCCCATGCGTGCCATGGCTGAAGTTCAACCGGAACACATCCGCGCCGGCATCGAACAGCGCCTGGATGGTCTCGCGCTCGTCGCTCGCCGGGCCCAGGGTCGCGACGATCTTCGCGTGCCTGTTTCTTCGCATCTCAGTTTCTCCTGTGTGCGCACTCGCCGCGGCCGTGGTCGGCAGCGATCACGATCGCGCGAAAATCGTTCACATTGGTCAGCGTCGGTCCGGTCAGCACCGAGTCGCCGAGCGCCTCGAAGAAGCCGTGGCCGTCGTTGTCGTCGAGGCGCTCGCGCGGCCTCATGCCCTGCGACCGGGCTCTTGCCAGGCTGTCGGGCGCGAGCACGGCGCCGGCAATCTCCTCCTGGCCGTCGACGCCGTCCGTGTCGCCGGCCAGCGCGTGGATGCCGGGCGCTCCGTCGAGCGCGATACCCAGGGACAGCAGGAACTCGACGTTCCGTCCGCCCCTGCCGCGTCCGCGCAGCGTGACCGTGGTCTCTCCGCCCGACAGCAGGACGCAGGGTGCCGCGATCGGCTGGCCGCGGCGGGCCACCTGCAGTGCGATGCCAGCCATCGTCTTCGCGACCTCGCGCGCCTCGCCTTCGATCGCATCGCCGAGGATGCAAGGGGTGAAGCCGGCGTCCCGGGCGACCGCCGCGGCGGCCTCGAGCGCCATTTGCGGCGTCGCGACGAATCGGGTCTCGATGGGCGGCAGGCGCGGGTCGTCCGGCTTCAACGTTTCCCCTGCGCCGCTCTCCAGAATCGAGAGCGCCACTGCAGGCGCGTCGATCCCACGGCGGCGGAGGATCTCCAGCGCGTCGGCGCAGGTCGTGGGGTCCGGCACGGTCGGCCCGGAGGCGATCTCGACCGGATCGTCGCCAGGCACATCGGACAAGACAAGGTTCAGCACGCGTGCCGGATGACATGCCGCGGCCAGGCGACCGCCCTTGATCGCCGACAGGTGGCGGCGCACGCAGTTCATCTCGCTGATGCTGGCTCCGCTGGCCAGCAGCGCGCGATTGAGCGCCTGCTTGTCTTCCAGCGTGAGGCCGGGCAGTGCCAGCGGCAGCAGCGAGGAGCCGCCACCGGAGATCAGGCACAGCACGAGGTCGTCGCCGGCCAGGCCGCCGACGATGTCGAGCATGCGTTTCGCCGCGGCTTCCCCGGACGGGTCAGGTACCGGATGGGCCGCCTCGACGATCTCAATGCGCTCGCAGGGCACGGCGTAGCCGTAGCGGGTCACGACCAGGCCGGTCAGCGGTCCGCGCCAGTGCTCCTCGACGGCGCGTGCCATCGCGGCGGAGGCCTTGCCGGCGCCGATCACCACCAGGCGGCCCTTGGGCGGCGCCGGCAGGTGGCGCGGCACGCACAGCGCGGGCTGCGCGGCGGCGATCGCGGCGCCGAACATGGCGCGCAGCACGCTGCGGGGGTCTGCGGGATTCATGGCGGCTGTCATCCGGCTCGGGCCGCGATCCGCACGCCGCCGCCGAGTTCGACGCGGATCGGCTGGACGTTGTTCGGCTCGTCGTCATCACCTTCGTACAGCTCGTCGAGGTTCTCCGGATCGCTCTTGCCATCCAGCACCTGCGCGAGACGGTCGCGGTCGACGGCCCCCACCCAGCGGGCGATGGCGATGGTGCCCACGGCGTTCCCGATGGTGTTGGTGATGGCCCGCGCTTCCGACATGAAGCGGTCGACACCGAGCAGCAGCACCATGCCCGCGACCGGGATCTTGCCCATCGAGGCCAGCGTCGCGGCCAGCGTGATGAAGCCCGAGCCCGTGACGCCGGCGGAGCCTTTGGACGTCAGCAGCAGCACGCCCAGCACCACGAGCTGATCGGTCATCGTCAGGGGTGTGTTGGTGGCCTGGGCGATGAAGATCGCGGCCATCGTGTAGTAGATGCACTGGCCGTCGGGATTGAAGGTCAGGCCAGCGGGAACGACCAGGCCGACGACGGGCTTGGAGACGCCGGCATGCTCCAGCTTGCGCATCAGTTGCGGGACCACCGATTCCGAGGAACTGGTGCCGAGCACCGTGAAGAGCTCGTCCTTGATGTACTTCAGGAACTTCCAGAGGCTGAATCCGGACATCCGCGAGATGATCCCGAGCACGACGACCACGAACAGGAAGCAGGTGATGTACATCGTGCCCATCAGCTTGCCGAGCGAGACGACGGAGCCCAGGCCGTACTTGCCGACCGTGAAGGCCATGGCGCCGAAGGCGGCCAGCGGGGCCAGCCGCATGATCATTCCGACCACCGCGAACACGCCATGGGTGAAGGAATCGAGGAAGTCCACCACCGGCCGGGCGCGCGGCCCGATGTGCGAGAGCGCGACACCGAACAGGGTCGCGAAGACCAGGATCTGCAGGATGTCGTTGCGGGCCAGCGCATCCACGATGCTGGTCGGCACCAGTTGCAGGATGAAGTCGACGAAGCCCTCCGGCTTGGCGCCGGCGGCCGTGTAGCTGGCGATCGCCTGGGTGTCGAGCTGGGTCGGATCGATGTTCATGCCGCGACCCGGGCCGACCACGTTGACGACCACCAGGCCGAGCGCCAGGGCGAAGGTCGACAGGATCTCGAAATAGATCAGGGCCCGGACACCGACGCGGCCGAGCTCTTTCATGTTCTCCATCCGGGCGATGCCAAGCACCACGGTGGCGAAGATGATCGGTGCGAACACCATCTTGATCAGCTTGATGAAGATGTCGCCCATGGGTTTGAAGTCGCTCCCGATGTGGGGAACGAAGAAGCCGAGCGCAGCGCCGGCGAACACGCCGATGAGCACTTGGACGTACAGCTTTCCGAAGAAGCGGCGCATGGTTTGTCTCCTGGTGGATGTGCGGGCACGAGTTCACCCCTGCAGCGCTTGGCGGCTGCTTCGGGATGAGGGGCGGCGCGTGCCGCGCGGCCCCTCGGATCAGAAAGAAGAGTGCCCGGCCGCTGCGTGCCGGCCGGGGGAGCGACGCTCAGGCCGCCTTGCGCTGGGCCGCGCCGGTGACCTGGTCGCACACGGCCTGGGTGACCTGTGCCGTGGTGGCGCTGCCGCCCAGGTCGCGGGTGTGGAGCGAGCGGTCGGCCGTCACGGCCTCGACCGCCTGCATGACGCGCCTGGCGGCTTCGGTCTCGCCCAGGTGCTCCAGCAGCATGGCGACCGACCAGAAGGTGCCGACCGGATTGGCCAGGCCCTTGCCCATGATGTCGAAGGCCGAGCCGTGGATCGGCTCGAACATCGACGGGTAGCGGTGCTCGGGATCGATGTTGCCGGTGGGGGCGATGCCGAGGCTGCCCGCCAGTGCGGCGGCCAGGTCGCTCAGGATGTCGGCATGCAGGTTGGTCGCGACGATGGTGTCCAGCGAAGCCGGGCGGTTGATCATGCGCGCCGTCGATGCGTCGACCAGTTCCTTGTCCCAGGTCACGTCCGGGAACTCCTTGGAGATCTGCAGCGCGATCTCGTCCCACATCACCATCGCGTGGCGCTGGGCGTTGCTCTTCGTGATGACGGTCAGCAGCTTGCGCGGACGCGACTGGGCCAGCTTGAAGGCGAAGCGCATGATGCGCTCCACGCCGGCGCGGGTCATGATGGAAACGTCCGTGGCCGCTTCGATCGGGTGGCCCTGGTGCACGCGGCCCCCGACACCGGAGTATTCGCCTTCGGAGTTCTCGCGCACGATGACCCAGTTCAGGTCGTCCGGGCCGCAGCGCTTGAGGGGGCCGTCGATGCCCGGCAGGATGCGCGTGGGGCGGACGTTGGCGTACTGGTCGAAGCCCTGGCAGATCTTCAGGCGCAGGCCCCAGAGGGTGATGTGGTCGGGAATGTGCGGGTCGCCGGCCGAGCCGAACAGGATCGCGTCCTTGTCGCGCAGGGCGTTGAGGCCGTCGTCCGGCATCATCACGCCGTGCTCGCGGAAGTAGTCGCCGCCCCAATCGAAGTTCTCGAACTGGAACTTGAAGCTGCTGCTGGCCGAAGCCAGGGCTTCCAGCACCTGCTGGCCGGCGGGCACGACCTCCTTGCCGATGCCGTCGCCAGGGATGGTTGCGATCTTGTACGTCTTCATGGGGTGTCTCCGTGGGGTGGTGGGTAGGTGGGGTGAATGTAGAAACTCGACGGCCTGCTGGCTCGGCGCTAAAGTGAATCCATTGTTAACTTGAGTTCAACAGTGGAGCCACCATGACCCACGCGATCCTGCCGGCCGATCTGGGCTTCTTTTCAACGCTGGCGAGCGCCGGAAGCCTCAGCGCGGCCGCCCGCGAGCTCGGCGTCACCACGCCTGCCGTGAGCAAGCACCTGGCCCTGATGGAGTCGAGGGTCGGGGTCTTGCTGGTCAACCGGTCGACGCGCCGCATGAGCCTGACGCCCGAAGGCGAGCTGTACCTGGAACATGCCCGCCGGATCCTTGGCGAGATCGACGGGATGGAGGAGCTTCTCGGGGTTTCGAAGGCGATGCCCAAAGGCCTGCTGCGGGTGAATGCGACGCTGGGTTTCGGGCGCAGTCACGTGGCGCCGCTGATCTCGAGGTTCGTTCGCAAATACCCCGAAGTCGAGGTTCAGCTGCAACTCTCGGTCAACCCGCCCTCGCCGACCGAGGATCTGTTCGACGTCTGCGTGCGCTTCGGCGCGCCACCGGACAGTCGCGTGATCGCCAGGAACATCGCGGCCAACCGTCGCCTGCTGTGCGCGGCGCCGGCGTACCTGGCCAAGCACGGAATCCCGAAGGTCCCCAGCGACCTGGCCAGACACAACTGCATCGGGATCCGTCAAGGCGAAGAGGCTTACGGCGTGTGGCGCCTTGCCAGCGGGAGGGGCCGGAATGCGAGTACCGAAGCGGTGAAGACGCGGGGAAACCTGAGCACCAACGACGGCGAGATCGCGGTGAACTGGGCCCTGGATGGCCACGGCATCCTGATGCGGGCCGAGTGGGACATCGAACGCTACCTGGGCAACGGCCGCCTTGTGCACGTGTTGCCGCAGTACTTCACGCCGGACGCCGACATCTACGCGGTGTATCCGCAGCGGCACCAGCTCGCGGCGCGGGTGCGGGCCTTCGTGGATTTCCTGGCGCTATCGTTCACGCAGCAAGCGGCCTCGGCGAAATCGTAGCGCGGGCGGCCCCCCGCCCTCACATGCCCGCGTTCGAGTAGCGCTCGACCTGACAGGCGAAGCTGCCGGGCTGCGTCGAACAGACCGAGGGCTGGCGCGGCGGCGCGGTGCCCCCGCAGCCGGCCACCAGGCACAGCAGCGTCGCGATTGCGATCCTGACCATACGTGCTCCACGCTGTCGTTGATGTCGAGGCAGGGTAGCAGATGGGGTCGCGAGCGCAAGCGCGGGCCACGCGCGGGCTCGCGGGCCTACGCCCGAGCAGCCGCTTCCAGCGCCTGCGAGAGGTCGGCGAGGATGTCGTCGCTGTGCTCGATGCCGATCGACAGGCGAACCATGTCGCGCGGCACGCCGGCCTTCTCGAGCTCTTCATCGTTGAGCTGGCGATGCGTGGTCGAGGCCGGGTGGCATGCCAGCGACTTGGCGTCGCCGATGTTCACCAGTCGCACCACCAGCTGGAGCGCATCGATGAAGCGCGCGCCCGCCTCCTGTCCGCCCTGGATGCCGAAGGAGAGGATCGACGCCGGCCGGCCGTCGGTGTAGCGCACCGCCAGCGCGTGTTCCGGATGGTCGGGCAGGCCTGCGTACTTGACCCAGGCCACCTGAGGGTGCGTGCTCAGGTAGCGGGCGACCTTCAACGCGTTCTCCGTATGGCGCTCCATGCGCAGCGCCAGCGTCTCCAGGCCCTGGAGGATCAGGAAGGCGTTGAACGGCGACAGCGCCGCGCCCGTGTTGCGCAGGGGCACCACGCGGCAGCGCCCGATGAACGCCGCCGGCCCGAAGGCTTCGGTGTAGGTGACGCCATGGTAGGAAGGGTCGGGCGTGTTGAGCAGCGCAAAGCGCTCCTTGTGCTGCGCCCAGGGAAACTTCCCCGAGTCGATGACGATGCCGCCGATGCTCGTGCCGTGACCGCCGATGTACTTGGTCAGCGAGTGCACCACGATGTCCGCGCCGTGCTCGAACGGCCGGCACAGGATGGGCGTGGCGACGGTGTTGTCCACGATCAGCGGAACGCCGTGGCGGTGCGCCGCGTCGGCCAGGGCCTGGAGATCGACGATGTTGCCCGCCGGGTTCCCGATCGACTCGCAGAAGACCGCCTTGGTCCTGTCGTCGATCAGCGCCTCCAGCGCGGCGATGTCGTCGTGCGCGGCGAAGCGCGTCTGGATGCCGAAGCGCGGCAGCGTGTGCGCCAGCAGGTTGTAGGTGCCGCCATAGAGCTTGGCGACGGAGACGATGTTGTCGCCGGCCTCGGCCACCGTCTGGATCGCATAGGTGATGGCCGCCATGCCCGACGCCACGGCCAGCCCGCCGACCCCGCCCTCCAGCGCGGCCACGCGCTGCTCGAGCACGGCGTTGGTGGGATTCATGATGCGGGTGTAGATGTTGCCCGCCACCTTCAGGTCGAACAGGTCCGCGCCGTGCTGCGTGTCGTCGAATGCGTAGGAACTGGTCTGGTAGATCGGGACCGCGACCGCCTTGGTGGTCGGGTCGGGGCTGTAGCCGGCATGGATGGCCAGGGTCTCGAGTTTCATTGGCTTTCTTCTTTCGTTGTCGTGTCGGAAGCCGCCGATATTAGGGGCAAGGTCCAGCCGCGCTGGCCGACCCTCGGACCGGTCCAGCCCGGCATACTTGCGCAACAAAACCCACATGCTGGGGCGCATCATTCCTGGGGCAGATGCCCAGGACGTCCTGTGGCATCAGCGCGCGCCCGCGCGCGTCAATGCGCAGGTCGTTCTCATGGTCACGGCCGATTCGCGGTTCTCAGCTTCGACCCAGCACGCTGAGGACTGCCAAGCTCATCGCCTTCACGCCGGTCTTGATCGACGGCTCAGGCAGCGGTGCGAACTGTGGCGAATGGTTGAAAACCAGCGGCTTTCCTCCTGGGCGCAAAGAATCGGCGACGACCTTGGGATCGGTGACCCCGATGAGGAACATCATCGACGGTACTCCTTGAACGCCATACTCCGCGAAATCCTCGCTGGTGGTCAGCGGGCGCGTTCGCATGACGTTCTGCCCTCCCAAGCCCGCCTGCAGCGCGGTCTCCACCCGTGCGGCCAGCGCCGCGTCGTTCACGGTAGCGGGTCCGGTCGGGGTCAGCGAGATCTCGGGTTCAGGGGCGCCGGCAGCGGCCGCGGCGGCCAAGGCGACGCGACGTACGCCCTCCACCAGCTGGGCACGCACGGCCGCGTCGTAGGAACGGATGGTCCCCCGCAGCACCGCCCGATCGGGGATGATGTTGGCCGCACTGCCGGCTTGCACGGAACCGATGGTCACCACGCCGAACTCCATGGGATCCTTCTCCCTGCTCACCAGCGACTGCACGTCGACGACGAAGCGGGCAGCGATCAGCACCGGGTCCAGTGCCTTGTGAGGCGCCGACCCGTGGCCACCTCGACCCTTGAAGACGATTTCGACCGCGTCGGACGCCGATGTCATCGGACCAACGGCATAGCTCACGGTGCCCGTGGGACGCGGGTCGGTGTGCAGCGCCAGCGCGATGTCGGGCTTCGGGAACCGGGTGAACAGGCCGTCGGCCAGCATGGCCCGCGCGCCGGTACTCGATTCCTCCGCGGGCTGCGCCACGAACATCAGCGTCCCCTGCCAGCGATCCTTCTGTCCGGCCAGGGTGCGCGCCACGCCCACCCAGGTCGCCATGTGCACGTCGTGGCCGCAACTGTGGGCGACGAACGTCTCGCGGCCATTCCATTCGGCCTTGGTCCGGCTGGCATAGGACAGGCCGGTCTGCTCTTCCATGGGCAAGCCATCCATGTCGGTGCGCACCATCACTGTCGGCCCGGTGCCGTTTCGCAGCAGCGCCACCACGCCGGTCTTGCCGACCTTTTCCGTGACCTCGAAGCCGAGTGCGCGCATTTCCGCCGCCAGCCGAGCCGCCGTTCGGACTTCGGCGAAGCCCAGTTCCGGATGGGCATGCAGGTCCTTGTACAAGCTCTCCAATTGCGGGTACACGTCCGCCAACGAGCGGTCGATCGAGGTCGCCGACCCCTGCGCAGCCGCCCACCCGGATGTCAGCAACGCGGCCATCAGCGCCACGCGTCGAACCTGGTAGCCAAAGTTTGTCTCTTGCATCGTCTTCCTCTTGTTGAATGAATTGAAAAGCGCTGTCGAAACGCATGTCTTCCCGTGTCAGGCACGGCCTCTTGCCGAGACCACACGCGAACAGCTCTCACGTCGGCCTGTCCGTCTCTTGGCGACCGACAGGCGAAGCGATCCGCAGCCGCGCCGTTCCAGATCGCGCGAAGAACGCGCTGCCTGGTGGAACGGCTCAAGGCGGCGTGGCGCCAGTCTCGCCCCAGCGAGGCATTCCACCGAACTCGATGTCAAACAGGTCAAGCACACGTCCGACCGTGTGATTCACGACGTCGTCGAGTGACTGCGGACGGGTATAGAACGCCGGCACCGGCGGGCAGATGATCCCGCCGGCCTCGGTGACGGCGGCCATGCTGCGGATGTGCCCGATGTGCAGGGGCGTCTCGCGCACCATGAGGACCAGGCGCCGGCGCTCCTTGAGCGTGACGTCGGCCGCGCGCGCGAGCAAGGTGCTGGTACATCCCGTGGCGATCTCCGACAGCGTCTTGACGGAGCATGGGGCCACGATCATGCCGTCAACGCGAAAGGAGCCACTGGAGATGGCCGCTCCGACATCGCTGTTGGCATGCCAGACATCGGCCAGTGCCCTGACGTCCGCGGTCTTGAGCTCGGTTTCATACGCGAGCGTGAGTTGCGCAGAGCGGCTCATCACCAAGTGCGTTTCGACGCCGCAATCACGCAGAATCTCGAGCAGGCGGATGCCGAACACGACGCCAGAGGCGCCGCTGATACCGATCACGATCCGGCGCCGGCGCCCTGGTGCGGACGCCATCATCCGAGCGTCTCCAGGCGCGAGGCGACGCGTTGCATCACGTCGGGCGGCGGCAAGGCACGGGTCCAGTCCGGGCGGTCGGCCGCTCGTCGCGTGGCGTCCATGCCCATCTTTGCGATCACGCCCTCGTGTTTGATGGGCTCGGACCGATCGGTGCGTGCGCCGGGCACGACCAGCAGGTCACGGTCGGCGCGCATGCGCGTGGCGACGGCCCAGGCCACCTGACCTGCGTCCCAAGGGTCGACGTCCTCGTCCACCACCGTGATGTTCTTGATCAG
The DNA here is from genome assembly GCF_056405555.1 of Variovorax sp. P1_G12. Classification (NCBI taxonomy): domain Bacteria; kingdom Pseudomonadati; phylum Pseudomonadota; class Betaproteobacteria; order Burkholderiales; family Comamonadaceae; genus Variovorax; species Variovorax sp. P1_G12. The sequence continues at coordinate 89,643 of NZ_JBFUBW010000022.1, forward strand.
GTTCACGCTGCCCCAGATCGAAAACATGGCCTTGCGCGGCTCGCCCGGCCGATGCGCATGCAGGCTCACGACCGCGTCCAGGCGGCCGCACCCGCCGTGGCCGACTGCGACCTCGCGCACCGGGATCGCGGCCGCGCGCAACGTCTGCGCCAGCCCGGCGGCAATCGCGACACCGCCGATCAGCGTGTGCTCCGGGTAGTAGCCCGGCTGGATGACCTGGAACAATGCATCGCTGCGACGGGTGAGGCAGTCGAAGCGGGCGACCGGGCCGCTGCCATAGGGTTCGTACATGCCATGGAACTCGGAGACGAACTGCTCCTCGTGCTGCTCATCGAGATCGAGGCAGCCCTCCAGCACGATCTCGCAATGCGCCGGCACGTCCAGCGCGAGGGTCTGGCAACGCACCATCTGCAGCGCCTCGCCGAGCATTGCACCCGCGGCGTCGAGTTCGTCGTCACCCAGGCGCAGATACAGCGCGGCGGCGATCAGCACGGCCGGATGATTGCCAATCGTCACGGCGATCTCGAGCTTCTCGCCGCGCGCGTGGGCGGCACGCGCCATCACGGCCAGGTGATGATTGGGTGCGATACCGACCATGGCCCGGTCGCCACCCAGCAGCTTCAGGCGTGCATAGGAGGCATTGCCGCGCTCCGTGACCCTGTCGCGGGCGATGATGACGCCCGCGGTGATGTAGGCGCCGGTTTCCTGGGGAAAGAAATGCGGTGCGGGAAGCTCGCGCACCAGATCGGGCGCGTCCACCTTCACCTCCTGACAGGGGCCCGAGGCCACCCGAACGGGCGGGATCCCGTTCGCGATCGCGTCGATGATGCACCGCTGCAGCGCCTGAGCGGACAACCCGAGACCCGCCGCGAAGCGCTCGCGCGAGTTCAGGAGGTTGCCGACGACTCGCAACGCGTGACCTTTCACAGCGTCGAACTGCACGGCCCGCCCGGTGGCGAGTTGATCCAGCCATGCGGAAATCTCGAAGTACGGATCGACGTCGTCGCGCACGTGCAGCAGTTCGCCTTGCGCCTCCAATCGAGACAGGAAGGCACGCCAGGACTGCCGAGACATGGAAGAAGTGGCATTCATGCGCCCGCCCCCTGCAGCTGCCGGTCCAGTTCAAGCACCGTTTGATAGAGCACGCGGGTGCCGTCCAGCAGTTGCGCCGGCTCGATCCATTCCTCCGGACAATGACTGCGCCCATCCAGACAGGGAATGAAGATCATCCCCACCGGGCCCGTGGGTGCGACATAGACCGCGTCGTGCCCTGCGCCGCTGGGCATGCGCATGTGGGCGTAGTCGAGCGCCGCGCAGGACCGCTCGATGGCGGCCATCACGAGCTCCGCACACGCCGTCGGCTTGGAGCGACTCACGTCCTGGAAGGTCGCGCTGACGCGCAACTCGGCGAGGGCCGGCGACACCTTTGCCCACAACTCCTCCGGAAACGTCTCCAGCACCGCGGAGCTGCCGCTGCGCACCTCCATCGTCATCTCGACCTGGCCCGCCACGGCGTTGGACGCATTCGGCGTCAGTGACAGGCGTCCGATCGTCGCCACCACATAGTGCGGTTGTCCCGTGAGGCTTTTGGCCTTTTGATTGGCCGCGTCGATCAGGCGCGCGGCGCCAACGAGCGCGTCGCGACGAATGTCCATCGGGGTGGTTCCGGCGTGGTCCGCCTGACCGCGTACGGTGATCGCCACCCGCCGGATACCCACGATGTCGGTCACAACGCCGATCGGCAGCTTGCGCTGCTCCAGGACCGGACCCTGCTCGATGTGCAGTTCGACAAACGCGGCAGTGCTGTCGGCGGGACGAAGCGCCCGGTCGAGCGCCTCCGGTCGCGCACCGATGCGGCGCATGCCTTCGGCCAGCGTCTCGCCCTCGGGGTTGCGCGCCTGCAGCATGCCCGGATCCAGCGCGCCCGAGAAGGCCCGGCTGCCAATGCACGAAACGCCATAGTCGCTCGGCTCCTCCGAGAGGAAGTCGATGACCTCGAAGGGGTGATTCAACACGATGCCCTGCTCGCGCAAAGTGTGCGCGACCTCGAGCCCGGCCAATACGCCGATGATGCCGTCGAAGCGGCCGCCCATCGGCACGGTGTCGCAGTGCGAGCCGGTGATGATGGGCTTGCGTCCATCCACTGCGCCCAGTCGGCCGACGAGGTTGCCGCCTTCATCCTGGCTGACCTGCAGGCCCGCCTCGGCGAACTGCGCGCGCAGCCATTCGCGCGCCGCCGTGAACTGGGGGGAGAAGGCCCGACGGGTCCAGGGAACCTCCGGCAAGGTGAACGTCGACAGGGCTTCGACGCGGCGCCACAAGCGCTCTGCGTTGATCGGAGGGAAAGATGAAGAAGGCATGGACATTGTCAGTGGATCTGGCGCACTGCGCGCGGTTTCAGGAAACGGCCATCGCCGGCGCGATTGACGACCTTCTGGCCGTCATAGACGAGCTGCCCGCGGCTCCAGGTCGAATTGACCTTCACCGTGAACTCGCGGCCCTCGAAGGAGCTCCATTGCACGGCCGAGAGACTGCTGGAGGGGTCAAAACGGTAACGCTCCGGCCGAAGCACCACGAAGTCGGCATCGGCGCCCACATCGAGCGATCCCTTGCGGTCGTCGAGCAGGAAATGACGTGCCGGATTGCGGCAGAGCTGGCGCGTCACCATCGAGGGCGCGATGCCATGCTCTTCGCAGCCAGTCCAGAAGGCCGGCAGCAGCGTCTCCAGGCCCGGCCCCCCTGACGCGTTGCGAAAGATGTCGGGGTCGCCCTTTCGCTCCAGTCCCCAGCTCACGTGGTCGGACGAGACGAAGGTGCAGCCATCGCGCGCGATGTGCGTCCACAGCAGATCCACCTCCGCCTTGGGACGGATGGGCGGGTAGTGCTTGGTCTTGGCCCCGAACTTGCGGCTGTGCTCCTCGTGGTTGAGCATCAGGTACTGGATGCAGGTCTCGATCGTGGCCTGGTGACCGGCGCGCTGGTACATCCCGCACAGCTCAAACCCGCGAGACGTCGAGACGTGGACCGCGTGCGCCCTGGCGCCGGTTTCGGCACCGATCTCGTAGATCAGCGCGGTCGCCAGGTTCTCGATCAGCGGTGTGTGGGCGCGCATGAACGCGTCCCAACCGGTGTCGCTGTCTTCCTTCAGGCGCTTGATGTTCTTGCGCGTGAGTTCCTGCATCTGGTTGTGCACGCCGCAGACCAGGCCCGAAGGTGCGATCAGCCGGAAGGCTTCGTAGAGATCGTCTTCGTCCACCCGCGGGAAGCGCCCGGGCGTGGCTTCGAAGGTCGAGAATTTGAAGGCGCAGACGCCGCCCTCGATCAACCCGGCCGCCGCCTGCAGGCCGTGCCTGTCGTTGAGCGTGCCGAACAGGGCGACGTCGACGTGGCAGTCGCGCTCCACTTCGGCGATCTTGGCGTCCAGTTGCGGTCGCGACGCCACAGGCTCGGGATCGTCGTAGGGCATGTCCACCATGACGGTCACGCCGCCGGCGGCAGCGGCGCGCGAGGCCCGACCCAGGCCTTCCTGGCCGGCCTGGCTGCCCGCATGCACCTGCCCGTCCACCACGCCCGGCAGGATCCATAGCCCGCCCGCATCGACCATCTCGCCGCCGGCCGGCGGTTTCCCGGTTCCGCGCGCGGCCACGCGGCCGTCCTGCACGCCAATCCAGCCGCCTTCGACCACCCCGTCGGCATCGACTATGTCGCCGTGAACCACCAGTTCGAAACTGCCCATCCGTTGCTCCGCTTTCGTCGTGAATGCGGTCAAGTCTAGGAATCGCCTCCTAGAAAGTCATATGCTTAAATGTCGGCCGCGGATAACATGAAGTTAATGATATGAAGCTGAATCTGCGCCAGATCGAGGTGTTCCGCGCCGTCATGGTGAGCGGCTCGATCAGCGGCGCTTCCAACCTGCTGTTTGTCTCGCAACCGGCCGTCAGCCGGCTGATTTCCCACATGGAGCAGCGCCTGGACTTGCAGCTGTTCGAGCGGATCAAGGGACGCCTGTATCCGACACCGGAGGCGCGCCGGCTGTTCGAGGAGATTGCCAGCGTTTACCAGGGCGTGCAGCGGGTCAGCGACGTTGCGGACAATCTGGCACGCAACCGCATCGGACAACTGCGCATCGCCTGCAGCCCCAATATTGGTCAGTCGGTGATGCCGCGAGCCGTGGCAATCTTCTGCGCGCGCTACCCGGAAGTACGGATCGAGCTCCACACGCTCATACCGAGCGGCATGTTGCAGGGGCTGCTGACCCAACAGGTGGAGTTCGGCGTGACCTACATGCCGGTGGCTCCCCCGAGCCTGGAGGTGCGCCCCCTCTACAAGAACCGAATCATGGCCGCACTCCCGCGTGGTCATGACCTGGCGCGCCACAAGACCGTGCGCGTTCGCGCTCTGGCCAAAGAGCCGTTCGTCGGCTACAGCAGTGACATCCCCTTCGGCCAGCTGGTGCGCCAGATTTTTGGCAGCGAAGCGCACCAACCCGCCACGCGGGTCGAGGTCCTCCAGGCCCACGTCGCCTGCGCCATGGTGCAGGCCGGGGTCGGCGTGGCACTGGTCGACGAGCTGACTCTCAAGGGCCCGATATGGGCCAACATCGAGGCGGTTCCGATCACGCCCGCGGCCTACGCGCCGGTGAATGTCTTCCATCTCCAACTGCAGCCCTTGTCCCGCATCGCAAGGGAATTCATCGAAGTGCTCGGATCGCTGGATCTGTAGCGGATCCCGCCGCGCTGGCCAGGAGGCCTGGATCACACACGCTTAACATGATGCTATGGGCTCTCGATAAAAAGGAATGCGACATTATTGAACTTCATCCCTAGCATCCCGTGATCGATCGAATGCGGTGGTTCGCAGCGGTCCCAACAAGCCACGAGGAGACACCTGGATGAAAGAGCTGGCAGTTCAATCGGGAGCCGATGCCATCGGTCCCGGCCCCGTTGCATCAAGCGAGGGCAGCCGCAAGCGGGCAGTCATCGCCGCGGCGACCGGCAACGCCCTGGAGTGGTATGACTTCACCGTCTATGCCTTGTTCGCCGTCTACATCGGCCAGAACTTCTTCAAGAACGACGACCCGACGGTGCAGCTGATCGGCTCGTTCATGGCCTTCGGCTTGGGCTACGTCGCGCGTCCCCTGGGGGCCGTGCTGATCGGCTCCTATGGCGACCGCGCCGGCCGCAAGGCGGCACTGACCATGACGATCATGCTGATGGCCCTGGGCACGCTGCTGATCGCGATCGCCCCGCCCTACGCCGCGATCGGCATCGGGGCGCCGCTGCTGATTGTCTGCGGCCGCCTGCTGCAGGGCTTTTCCGCCGGCGGCGAGATCGGTAGCGCGACCGCCTTCCTGGTTGAGCACGCGCCGCCCGAGAAGAAGGGCCAGTACGCCTCCTGGCTGCAGGCCAGCATGGGCATCTGCAACGTGCTCGGCGCACTGGTGGCCACCATCGTGACCACCGTGTTCACCGAGGACCAGGTCAGCGAGTGGGCATGGCGCATTCCCTTCATCGTCGGTCTGGCGATCGCGCCGGTGGGTCTTTGGATGCGCGCGACACTCGACGAAACCCCGCATTTCAAGCAAGAGGCCGCCCGCGCGAAACGCGCCGGTGCCGTCAAGAAGACGCCCTTGAGGCAACTGTTGCGCGAATGCCCGAGACAGCTGCTGACGGGCGTGGGTCTGTCCGTGCTGTGGGCAGCCGGCCCCTATTCGCTGATCATCTACATGCCGATCTACCAGCAGAAGACGATGGGCTTCAGCAGTTCCGAGGCGTTCCTCGCTTCGTTCATCGGCAACTTCTTCCTGATCGGGGGCTGCCTGATCTCGGGCACGTTGTCCGATCGGATCGGGCGTCGCGCCATGCTGCGCATCGGCGCCGCCTCGCTTCTGGTCTGCGTCTATCCGCTGATGATGTGGCTGCAGCATGCCCACACCACCCTGAGCTTGATCATCGTGCAGTGCATGTTCTGCACACTGGTCTCGCTGTTCGTCGGCGTGGCGCCGGCGGCTCTTTCGGAAATCTTCCCAACGGCGGTTCGTGCCTCAGGCATGTCCCTCTCCTACAACACGGCAGTCACACTCCTGGGCGGGTTCGCGCCGGCCATCCTGACTTGGATCACGTACACGACGGGCGTCGCCTTCGCACCGGCCCTGTACGTGATGGCCGCGGCGGTGATCTCACTGATTGCCATTGCCAACTTGCCGCCTGCGGCGAACGCGCACGGCTAGGCGACCGTGGGGCGGCGGGCACTGCGTGATACGCGACGTCCTGCTGCACCACACCTCGCGCGCAAATGCTCGGGGATGGCGTGGTGCCGATTTCACGATGCAACCGTCTGGTCCTGGCCGACTCCCGGCCTCCCGCCGACCCTAGGCAGGGGCCTACGCGTGGTTAGCCGCCGCACGCTTGACGGTGGCCAGTAGAGCGCCCGCGCCCAAGAACGTGAGCCCCGATAGTCGGTTGAAGGCCTTTGCCCGCCCTTTGACTCGCAACCACGGCGAAAGACGTGAAGCGAAGGTGGCGTAGGACATGAGCCAGAACAACTCGAAGCAGACGAAGGTGCCGCCAAGTATGGCGAATTGGTACAGCTGAGGTGAAGCTGGATTGATGAACTGCGGAAAGAACGCAGTGAAGAACAGCAATGCCTTCGGATTGCTTGCTCCCACCAGAAAGCCCTTGGCGTAGAGCACCTTGCGGCTTGAGCGACCGGCAGTGCCGGAAGGAAGCTCGAAACTGGAGGTCGTGGAGCGCAACGTCGCGACGCCGATGTACAGCAGGTAGCCTACACCGAACCACTTGATGGCGTAGAAGAGCGTTTCGGACGCGGCGAGAACTGCGCCGACCCCGATAGCCGAGCAAGCCATGATGCCGACGACGGCGGTGACGCTGCCAAGCGCTGAAAAGAAAGTGCGTCGGACCCCGTGATTAACTCCATTGGCAACGCACATCAGGACACTCGGGCCAGGCGTTACGGTCAGCACGAAGACAGCGACGATGTACAGCAACCAGGTTTCCAGGGACATGATTACTCCTAACGGGTGGCAGACATTGTGAGGGAAATGACGGCATGGCTAACGTCGGCACATCAGTGGTGCGCTAGGCTTTGGCGCACGATCGAGGACGAGCTGGTCGGCCCAGCCCGAGACAAGGCGCGATCGAGAATCATGCTGCCCAAGGGGAATGGCGAGCGCTCTTTTGCGCCGCCTCCGCTCCTTCGAGGGTCGCTTCTATCGTCGAAAGAAACTCGTAGCGCGAAATATCCAGCGACGCGATGAAGTACTCCAACGGCTCGCCGAGCTTGTCATAGACGATCCATTCGAGCTGAAAGACATGACTTCGGGGTGGCAAGTTCAGAAGCGCCACCTCTTGCGCGGTCGCCTCGCGCGCAACCAGGCGCTGCTCTGCGTGATCCGCCCGACGCCCCGTCTTCGCTTCAATCACCCGTAGCAATGAGCCGGAAAGATCGCCCAGCGTGGGATCAGGCCCTGCATCACGAGGAATGAACGAAACCTGATAGCTCAAGGGCTTGCCATCACTCTCGTGCAGGCGGGCAACGCGGTAGCAGGCAGCTTGGCTGTCCAAAGCCAACAATCGGTTCGCCTCGGGCCATGTTCCCTGCGCAAACTCCAACACCCTCGTGCTCGGGTGGAGTCCTGCCGCCAGCGCGTCGTAACTGAAGAAGCCGCGAAGCCGGCTGAGTTGCTGCCTGACCTTCGCCGGCGCCCAACGAAGGCGGCCCCTCGCCCGCGGCCTGTAGATAGCACCGTCGGCCATCATTTCGTCGAGGGCTCGTCGAACCGTGATTCGACTGACCTTGAAGCGATCCATGATTTCCTGCTCCGTGGGCAAGTCATCGTCAGGGCCGTACACACCGTGCCAAGACTTTTCCAGTGCTTGGCGAAGCTGGTGATAGAGGGGTAGCGGCCCGGTCTGATCCAAGGCGTCGGAAGGGGCATCAAGGGCTGGCTGCAGCATAGGAATCGTCAATGTTATGACATCAGTCTAAACCAGTTCGACCCAGCCGACGCCTCTATCACACATCCTATACGAGGGAAAGCAGGGAAATCCTGATGCATGTCTCTATGTCATAACATAGAGTCATTGAATTCGAACTACGGGACAAGATCGTGACCAAGATAGTGACGGCCGAGGCCGCCGTGGCGTTGATCCGCACCGGGGCCACCGTTCTAGTTGACGGCTCCGGCGGCGGCGTAAACGAACCGGGACGCGTCCTCCAAGCGCTGGAGCAGCGCTACCTCTCCGAAGGCTTGCCAACGGGCCTTACGGTTGTTCACCCCAGCGGGATGGGCGACGCCCAAGGCGGAGGCATCGACCGGCTGGCCCACCCCGGCCTGGTCAAGCGCTCGATCGGAGGCCACTGGAACTGGTGCCCGGGCATGCAGCAGCTCGCGACCGACGAGCAAATTGAGGCCTACTGCTTGCCGCAGGGCGTCCTCTCCCACTTGTTGCGTGCGATCGCGGGCCACGCCCCCGGCGTGTTCACCCATGTGGGACTTGGAACCTTCGTGGACCCACGCATCGATGGCGGCCGCTTGAATGCGAAAGCAGCGGACGACCTGGTCGAGCTGATCACCATCAAGGACCGCGAGTACCTCTTCTATCCTTCCTTCCGCATCGACGTCGCGATCATTCGTGGCAGCAGCGCCGACGAGTTCGGAAACATCACGATGGAAGATGAAGGGCTCTACGCCGAGACACTGTCTTCGGCGCAAGCCGCAAAGAACTCTGGCGGAATCGTCATCGCGCAGGTCAAACGCATGGTGCCAAGTGGCACGCTGGATCCTCGCATCGTCAAGGTGCCTGGCGTGATGGTCGATGCGGTAGTCGTTGAGCCGCAGCAACGGCTTTCCTTTCAGACCGAACGCGATCCCAGCCTCACGGGCGCCCTGAGGGTGGCAATCGATGACCTGCCCACGCTTCCATTCAACGAGCGCAAGGTCATTGCGCGCCGCGCGAGCTTCGAACTGCGGCGCAACGATGTGGCGAACCTCGGATTCGGAATGCCGGACGGCGTTGCCACCATCCTCGCCGAGGAGGGCCTCGGCGATCAGGTCGCCTTCACGCTCGAACAGGGCCACATCGGCGGCGTTCCGGCATCCGGTGCGGACTTCGGGCTGGCACGCAATCAGATGGCCATGATCGACGCCGGCTATCAGTTCGACTGGTATGACGGCGGCGGTCTGGACGTCGCCATCCTATCGTTCGCGCAGGTGGACGCGAAAGGCAACGTCAACGTGAGCAAGTTCGGCGGCCGCATCGCCGGCATTGGGGGGTTCGTCAACATCTCCCAAGGTGCGAAGCGCGTGGTGTTTGTCGGGACGCTCAAGGCGGGCCGCCAGAACCTGGCGTTCTCGGAAGCGGGCGCACAGGTCCTGCACGAAGCAAAGTCGGCCAAGTTCGTGCCCGAACTGGAACAGATCTCCTTCAGCGGCGAATACGCAAGCCGCTGGAAGGTTCCGGTGACCTACGTCACCGAGCGTGCGGTCTTTGCTCTTGACGACGAAGGTCTCATCTTGACCGAAGTCGCACCTGGACTCGATCTGGAACGAGACGTCATTCAGCAGATGGGCTTCCGGCCGCGCGTCTCTGCAAACCTGAAATCGATGGACCCGCGTCTGTTCGTGGATCGCCAAATGGGATTGCGCCTGGCTACCCAAACTGCGAAGGAGATCTGACATGCCTCTCGTACTGAAGGAACACGCGACGCAAAGTCGCGTTCTCCTGCTGACCCTGAACCGGGTTGAGCGGCACAACGCGCTGAGCAAGCCCCTTCTACAAGAACTCGACGAAGCCTTGAGCGCTGCGGCGCGAGACAAAGAAGTGGGATGCGTCGTGATCACGGGGTCCGGCGACCGCGCGTTCAGCGCGGGAGCCGACATCAGCGAACAGATCGGGTTTACGCCCGAAGACGCCTATGCCCACATGAGATGGGGTCAGGACCTGTTCACGAGGTTGGAGCGCCTCGACAAGCCCACGATTGCGGCGATCAACGGCTTCGCGCTGGGTGGCGGACTCGAGTTGGCGCTGGCCTGTGACATCCGAACCGCCAGCGCGACCGCACAGCTCGGCTTGCCCGAGGTGACGCTGGCCAACCTGCCAGGTTTCGGAGGCACCCAGCGGCTCCCGCGCCTCATCGGCGCTTCGCATGCCAAGCAGATCGCAATGTCCGGGCTTCGCGTCGCTGCTCAACGCAGTTTCGATCTCGGTCTCGTGAACGCGATCCATGCACCGGCCGACCTGCTGCAGGAAACCATGAAGCTGGCGGAAACCATCGCGTCGCGTTCGCCGGACTCGCTTCGCGCCATCAAGCAAGTGATCGACGACGGTCTGCAAAGCAGCGTCGGCGCCGGCATGGAGGCGGAAGCGCGGGCAGTTGCGCGCCTTTGGGGATCCGCCGACCAAAAGGCCGCTCAGGAGAAGTTCTTCTCCAAGCGCACGTCTTCCAACACCTGAGCAGAGACAACATGGAAACCCGAAACAAAACCCGCAAGGCGGCAATCGTCACCGGCGCGCGCCGTGGCATCGGTAGGGCTATTGCCTACTGCCTGGCCGACGCCAACTTCGACCTTTGCCTCAACGACCTCGTCGACGACGAGGCGCTGGAAGAAACCTGCGCCGAGCTGCGTCGTGGCGGCTGCAACGTCGTGACGGCGGTCGGTGACATCGCCGAAGCAAAGACGCATCAAGACATCGTCGGTACTGCCTGGGGCGCCTTCGGAAGCATCGATTGCCTGGTCAACAACGCCGGCATCCAGGTGCGTCGACGGGAAGACCTCATGCTCATCCAGCCCGACGACTTCGACCGGCTGCTGCGAGTCAACCTGCGCGGAACGTTCTTTCTAACGCAGGCTGTCGCCGCCCAAATGCTCGAGGAATCCGACCAACGACAGGGTCGCTCCATCGTGACGATTTCCTCATCGAATGCTGTCATGGCGTCCGTAGAAAAGGGTGAGTACTGCATCGCAAAGAGTGGCCTGTCGATGATGAACAAGCTGTTTGCAGTCCGGTTGGCGCCGCATGGCATCTGCTGCCATGAAATTCAGCCTGGTCTGATCGCGACGGACATGACCGCGCCGGTGCGAGAGATGTACGGAGAGCGGATCGGACAGGGCCTCACACCCATTCAGCACTGGGGTCAGCCGATGGACATTGGCCGCGCGGTGGAGACTCTGGCCACGCAAGCCATGCCCTTCACCACCGGACAGGCCTTCCAGATTGACGGCGGCCTCCAACTGCCTCGACTTTGATCGAGTCCGAATCGCCTTCCAACCCGTCCACTCCACTCACCAAAGGACCAACAATGCCCGTCATCTTCAAGCCTGTCGGCTCGATTCCCGCCGCGCTCCTTCCGTTCCATCCCGACTTCAGCATCGACGAATCGTCCTTTTGCTCTCACCTTCGCGATCTGGCGGACACAAAGGGTGTGACGGCGATCACGGTCAATGGCCATGCTTCGGAGGTGACGTCGTGCACCTTCGAGGAACAAACCCGTGTCATGGCCTTGGCTGCCGAAGCCGTCGGGTCAACTACGCCCCTGGTCGCTGGCGTCCACACCGAAAGCACGCTCGAGGCCAAGCGCATTGCGAAGATGTCGGAGCGCGAAGGAGCGTCGGCCCTTTTGGTCTTTCCTCCGGCCTTGCTGACTGCTGGACAAAGGGATGAAATGGTCCTCGGGCACTTCAAGCACATCGCGGAGGCGTCGTCCCTTCCGATCGTCCTCTTCCAGTATCCACTGGGTCCGGGGCAGGGCTACCGTTTGGACCTCCTAACGAAGCTGTGCGACGAAATCCCTTCCATTGTCGCCATCAAAGACTGGTGTGCCGACCCTCAGCTTCACGAGCACCACATCCGCACGCTGCAAGGTCGCACCCGTCCGGTCAATGTGCTGTCGACGCATAGCGCGTGGCTGTTCTCCTCGCTCGCCCTTGGCTGCAAAGGGCTGCTCTCTGGAGCCGGCAGCGTGATCGCTGGTTTGCAGGCAGACCTGCTGGAAGCCTTCGAGCAGAACGATCTGAAGCGTGCGCGTGCCGTGAACGAGTGCATCTACCCATTGGCCTCCGTGTTCTATTGCACCCCGTGGGTCGACATGCACAACCGCATGAAGGAAGCCCTGGTAATGCTTGGCAAGCTGCCGAGCGCGACGGTGCGGCCGCCGCTCATGCCATTGAATTCCGCAGAGAAGGAACGCATCCGCCGCGCCCTCGTTCTCGCCGGCCTGCTGGCGGCCTGAATCCGCGAGCCTCACATCCTCGTCGCAGAGACGCCCAACAACGAGACAACCAGTAGAGCCATGAACTTTCCAAAGATCCGCCGTAGAACCCTGATTGCAATGGTGGCCACCGGCGCAGTCGCCTTGCCAAGCCTGGCACCCGCTCAACCAGTGGCCTATCCGACGAAGCCCGTCCGTTGGATCGTCGGTTACCCGCCAGGCGGGGGCAGCGACACCATCGCGCGCATCGTTGGGGAGGGCATGGTCTCTTCGTTGGGCCAGCCTGTCGTGATCGACAACCGTCCCGGTGCGTCGGCAAACCTCGGCGGATTCGCCCTGGCGAATGCCCCGGCCGACGGCTACACGATCATGAATCCCGACAACGGATTGCTGATCTTCAATCCAATCCTGTATCAGAAGATGGGCTTCAATCCATCGAAGGATATGAAGCCGGTCGGGAAGATTGGTCGGCTCCATCTCGTGATTGCCGTGCCTCCGGATCACCCTGCAAAGTCGTTTGATGCGCTGCTTGACATGTTGCGCACCAGCAAGGAGCCCGTTCAGTATGCGGCGTCGAGCATCGGCTCGCCACTGCACCTCGCGATGGTTCGCCTCACGAAGGAAAGCAAGCTGGACACGACGCATATTCCCTACAAGGGCGCAGCACCGGCAATTTCAGACTTCCTTGCCGGCGTGGTGAAAGTCATCTGCGTCGATTACAGCACCGCAGCTCAGTACATCAAGGCGGGCAAGATGCGACCACTGGCTGTTGCATCGGACAAGCGCATCGCGCCATTGCCGGATGTTCCTACCGTCGCTGAAAAGGGCTTCCCCGGCTTCGAAGTCTACGCATGGCAAGGCCTGGTCGTGCCGGCAAACACACCGGACCCTATTGTTGCCAAGCTGAATGCCGCGCTCAACGCGTCTCTCAAGTCGAAGGCAGTCGCCGATCGCCTGGATGGTCTCGGCATCGAACCCACGCCAAGTACCCCGGGTGAATTGGGCACGTTGACCCGCCGCGAAGAGCAAGTGTGGCATCCCATCGTCCGTTCACTTGGGATCACGCTCGATTGAGGCCTGTCTCAACGTCCGACCGCTGAACGCGAAAAAAGAGCACCTGATACCCACTCCACCAAGTACGCCCATGACCATCGCACGCCCGCCCATCACCTACGGCCACCACATCTACGGCCGCAGTACCACGGGTCCGTCGAACGAGACGTTCGTCCGGAATTCTCCAATGTCCGCCGACGTCGTATCGGTCTATGCAAATGGGACGTCTTCGGACGTTGACTTGGCGAGCAACGCGGCCCGAGTCGCGTTCGACGAAGGGCAATGGCCTCGCATGCGCGGATCCGAGCGGGCACAGATTCTGTTGCGCTGGGCTTCCCTCATCCGTGACAATCAGGAAGCGCTCGCCGCGCTGGAAGTCGAAGAAACCGGAAAGACGATTCGGTTTGCGCGCGAAGACGCCATCGGCATGGCCGAACTCACTGCGTATGCAGCGTCGCTGGCCTACGAAATGCACGGTGACTCGTTCTCGAACCTGGGTGAGCGCCATTCGGCAGTGGTGCATCGGGAAGCCATCGGCGTCGTCGGGCTGATCGTTCCGTGGAACTTCCCGGGATTGATCTACTGCCAGAAGGTCCCGTTTGCGTTGGCGGCAGGGAATTCGGTGATCGTGAAGCCCAGCGAGTTCACATCGGGTACCGCGCTGTACCTGACTCGTCTCGCTGAAGAGGCTGGCGTGCCCGCTGGCGTCATCAACGTTGTGACAGGCGCTGGCCCGGTGGTTGGACAAAGCCTTGTGGCGCATCCTGATGTGGACATGATCAGCTTCACGGGGAGCACTGCCGTAGGTAGGAAAGTGCTCGAACAGGCGGCCGCAGCGCCCAAGCGCGTGCATGTCGAGCTCGGCAGCAAGGCGGCAAACATTGTCTTCGCTGACGCTGACCTGGAGGATGCCCTCGACGGCACCCTTTTCGGCGTCTTCTTCAATCAAGGCGAGTGCTGCGTCTCCGGCGCGCGTCTCCTTGTGCAGGACTCGATCGCCGACGAGTTCGTCACGGCCCTGGTTGCAAGAACCAAAGCGCTGCGCGTCGGAAACCCCCGTGACGAAAAGACCGACATTGGCGCCTTGATTCATCGCGATCACATGGTGAATGTCCTCAAGCACGTCGCAGAAGGTCAGAGCGCTGGTGCGCAACTCCTGATCGGCGGTGGGCCCCAGGAGGTCGTTGGCTTTCCCGATGGCGCGTTCATGCAGCTGACCATCCTGGACCAGGTGCACGAGGACATGAACGTGTTCCAGCAGGAAATTTTTGGGCCCGTTCTCGTCATCACGCGCTTCACAGACGAAGAAGAGGCGATCCGGCTCGCCAATGCGAGCAGCTACGGTTTGGCCAACGCGGTGTGGACGCGCGACGTCGACCGCGCCATCACGGTGCCTCGCCGCCTGAAGAGCGGCACTGTCTACGTCAATACCCAAATCGATGGTGCGGTGCAACTCCCGTTCGGCGGCTACAAGGGAAGCGGCTTCGGGCGCGAGATGGGCAAGCTGGGCCTGGAAGAGTTCACGCAAACCAAGAGCGTGATGTACCACCTCGGAAAGCGCCAGCCCTACTTCGTCTCCAAAGAGGTCTGAGATGTCCAAGCTGCGCGCACGCGCGATCGCTCCCTGGCTACCGTCCAGATTTGGATCCTGGGCGAACTCGGCATCGAGGGCCTGTTCGTGGCGTTCCCCGGCGGTGCAGCGGCGCGCGTGCGCTCCGAAGGCGGTTTTCGACATTCTGTTTGAGTATCGCCTCCCCATTGAATTGACCGAGGCCATCGCGCAATTGAGCGAAGTCGGAGCCGCAGCTGACTGGGTCACCCTCGGCAACGCTGAAGACGGCGTCTCGGTGGCACTTCAGAAGTACTGGCTGCTGCAGCGCCTATTTCCCACTCCCAACCTGGAGGACGCGCAATGAGCGAAATCGAGAAAAACCGTGCGGGTGATCCCGTGCTGAGCATGAAGGGGATCTGCAAGTTCTTCCCCGGTGTGAAAGCGTTGGACAACGTCCAATTCGAACTGAGAGGCGGAGAAGTCCACGCCTTGATGGGAGAGAACGGAGCGGGCAAGAGCACGCTGATGAAGATCCTGACGGGCGTATACCGGGCCGATGAGGGCCAGATCCTGATCGATGGAAAGGACGTGCAGCCGCGCAACCCTCTGGAGGCGACCGAACTCGGCATCACCATCATCCACCAGGAACTGAACCAGGTCCTGGAGATGACCGTTGCCGAGAACTTCTTTCTCGGTCGCGAGAGATTCAAGCAATTCGGATTGCTTCGGCGCGGCCACATGGACGCAGAGACCGAGCGTTGGACACGGCAGCTCGGCATGAACATCTCCGCGCGCAGCAAGCTGTGCGAACTGTCGGTGGCGGCACGCCAGATGCTTGAGATCGCCAAGGCGATCAGCAACAGCACCCGGGTCCTGGTCATGGATGAACCGACTACGGCGCTTAGCTCCGATGAGGTCAAACAGCTATTCGCCGTCGTTCGCCAGCTCAGATCTGACGGCGTGGCAGTCGTGTACATCTCGCACCGCATGGAGGAGGTGTTCGACCTTTGCGATCGTGTCACTGTGCTACGAGACGGGACCTTCGTCACCAGCGCGCCGATTCAAGAGATGACGCGCGACAAGCTGATTGCAAAAATGGTGGGACGAGAGCTCACGCAGCTGTTCCCTCCAGGGCTTGGGAAGGGACTCGGTGCCGAAGTGCTCAAGTTGCGCAACTTTGGGATCTTGCCATCGCCGGGTCGATGCCGAGTTGAAGGTGTTTCCCTGGAAGTGAAAGCCGGCGAGATCGTCGGCTTGGCCGGTCTAATGGGTGCGGGGCGCACCGAGTTGCTCGAAGGCATCTACGGTGTTGCCGTAGCGTCGCGCATCAGCGGCGAAATCTGGGTTGGCGGCAAACGACTCGCGTTCAAGTCTCCACGAGACGCAATTCAGGCCGGCATCGGTTTTGTGACGGAAGACAGAAAAGGGCAGAGCCTGTCGCTGGTTCGGCCAGTCGGCGAAAACGCCAGCCTGGTTGCGTTGAAAAGATTCACACGCGGCGGCTTCCTAAACCTCTCACGCGAACGCGCGGCACTCGAGGCGGAAGTGCGGGCGCTGCGCATCAAGACGCCAAGCCTCTCCACCCCGGTAGGAAGCCTCTCAGGGGGAAATCAACAGAAAGTCGTGCTGGCCAAATACCTTCTCAATGCGCCTGGCCTCTACTTGCTCGACGAGCCCACCCAAGGCATTGACGTCGGCGCCAAGGCTGAGATCTACGCATTGATCAATGAGCTTGCTTCGCGGGGCACGGCGGTGCTGATGGCGTCGAGCGACATGCAAGAACTGCTCGCCATGAGTGACCGCATCGTCGTCCTCTGCGAAGGAAGAGTGTCCGGCGAACTGACGCGCAGCGAAGCCACACAGGACCGAATACTTGATCTTGCAACTCGCTTCCGCACAAGCGAAATGAACGCCGCCGCACTCGGGCATTGACGGCAACGACAGTAAGGAGACATTCATCATGAGCACCGAATCCATCCAGCTGGGCTCGATTCCAGCACCCTCGAAGCACCTGGCTGGCAAGTCCTTCCTCAAGACCATTTTGAAGTTCCAGGGGTATCTGGGACTGGTCATTGTGTTCATTGCCGGGGCCATCTTCTCTCCAACGCAATCCGGCGAGAACCTGTTCCTGGATCTCTTCAACCAGATGAACATCCTGCGCTATGTTTCGGTGACTGGCATCATGGCGGTGGGCATGACACTGGTCATCCTCATCGCAGAGATCGACCTCTCAGTGGGCGCGATGCTGGCGTTCACGGCGACATTGACCGCCTACCTGTTGATGATCGTCCAGCTGCCGGCGCCGCTTGCATTCGTGATAGTGATCGCAGCGGGCGCATTGCTCGGCGGCGTGAACGGCGCCGTGACCACGCTCATGTCAATCCCGTCGTTCGTCGCAACGTTGGCCATGATGAGCGTCGCACGAGGCTTGGCTCGACTCTCTTTCGGCGGCAAAGCGATTCCGCTCCTTCCTAGCTCGATGGGCGGCAAGGTGTCGGAGACGACGTTCCTGGTGACCGAACGCATCGGGGGCATTCTTCCCGCGCCTGCCGTGATCATGTTCGCCGTTGCTCTCGTTGCATCGCTGTGCCTGAAGTACACGCCCTTTGGCCGACACATCTACGCCATCGGGGGCAATCCGATCGCGGCCCGCCTGTCGGGAGTTCGGGTCAAGCTGACCAAGATCATCGTCTTCGTGATCGCAGGCGTCTGCACGGCGCTCGCTTCCTACCTGCACGCATTGCAGTTGAACCAAGGCGCCCCCAACGACGGGGTTGGGTATGAGCTAAATGCGATCGCCGCCGTCGTCATCGGAGGTACGAGCCTCATGGGTGGCATCGGCACGATCGCCGGCACGATCGCCGGCGCATGGATGCTGGGAATGATCGACAACATTCTCAACCTGAACAACGTCGGGTCCGATGTCCAGCTCCTCATCAAGGGAGCCCTGATCGTCGTGGCCGTCGCGCTGCAGCGACTTCAGCGTCGCGCCTGAGACGCCTCACATCACGAACATCGAGGCGCTCCGGCCTCACGAAGGAAGTGTTTCCCCACCCGTGCATCGCGAGATGCAATTCATAGGCTCTTTTCGACACCCTCACTTGGAGACAAACAGCATGAACACCCATGGAATCCGCCGCGCCGCGCCCTTCATTCTTGCCGGCATCGCTGTCCTAACCGGCTTCTCCCAAGCCGTCGCCGCCGACAAGCAGTACGTCATCGGCTTCTCGCAGTTGGGCTTTGATCATCCTTGGCGTGTCGCCATGAACGAGCAGATCCAGGCAGAGGCCAAGAAGCATCCCGATCTCAAGGTCGTGATCACCAACGGACAGAATGACAACGCCAAGCAGGTGGCGGATGTAGAGAACCTTCTTCAGCAGAGGGTCGACCTGCTGATCATTTCGCCCAACGAAGCAGCTCCGCTGACCGCGGTCGTGAAGAAGGTCTACGATGCCGGCGTCCCCGTGATCGTTCTGGATCGCGCCCTCCTCGGCGATGGCTACACGATGTTCATCGGCGGCGACAACAAACTCATTGGCGTGAAGGCGGGTGAGTACGTCGCCAAGTGGTGTGCCGATCAGAACCGCAAGCCCTGCAACATTCTCGAGATCACGGGCCTCTCGGGTTCGCCACCGGCGCAGGATCGCTCTTCCGGCTTCGCCGAAGGCATCAAGAAGAATCCGGCTGCCAAGATCGTGGCCAGCCCGACCAGTGAATGGCAGAAGGAGAAGGCCCTTCCTGCCGCAGCAGCCGCCTTCCAGGCAAACCGCAGCATCGATGTGGTCTACGGCCACAACGACGACTCCGCGGCAGGCGCCTATATCGCAGCCAAGAATGCGGGGCTCGATCTGAAGAAGATGCTGTTCGTCGGCATCGACGGTCTGCCGGACCCGACAGGCTCGATTGTCAGCGTCATGCAGGGACGTCAGGGAGCGAGCTTCGTCTATCCCACCGGCGGCGCCGAGGCGGTGGCCTGGGCGCATCGCATCCTGGCCAAGAAGGAAAATCCGACCAAGAAGGTCACGCTCGGAACGGACGAGATCAATCCGTCCAACGCCAACGAGATGTGCAAGAAGTACGGTTGCACGGCGAACTGATGCGCGGGAGCAGCAGTCAGCGTGAGGGGCGAGAAACCCCTCCCCTACCTCAATGGACTCGATCATGAGCTACGACTACATCATTGTGGGGGCCGGTTCGGCGGGGTGCGTGCTCGCCAATCGGCTCAGCGATGACCCGCGGGTCAGAGTGCTGCTGCTCGAAGCTGGCAGCCGCGATCTGAATCCCATGATCCACATTCCGGGGGGACTTGGGAAACTGTTCGGCCCGCGCGTGAACTGGCGATTTCACACGACGCCGCAGAGGTATCTCGACAACCGACGAATCTGGTATCCGCAGGGAAAGACGCTGGGCGGATCCAGTTCGATCAACGCGATGATCTACATCCGAGGTCAGAAGGAGGACTACGACAACTGGGCGTCTCTTGGAAACGAGGGATGGTCGTACGAGGAGGTGCTTCCCTACTTTCGGAAGTCGGAAGACAACGCGCGTCTGAACGACAGGTTTCATGGCCAGGGCGGGCCGCTATGGGTATCCGACCAGGTCTCGCCCCACGTCCTCAGCAGGGCGTTCATTCAGGCGATTCAGGCCTACGGCCTGCCACCTAACGCCGACTTCAACGGCGAGACGATGTATGGCTCGGGGCTGTACCAGGTGACCTGTCGCAACGGGCGTCGGCGTTCTTCCGCAGTGTCCTACCTGGGCAGCGCCCGCAATCGACCGAATCTCAAGGTCCTGACCGGCGCAAGAGTGCTGCGGGTCGTCACCGAGAACGGCCGGGCAGTGGGCGTGGAGATTGCGCGAGGCAGGTCCGTCGAGACATTGCGCGCCGACGTCGAGGTGATCGTCTCCAGTGGTGCAATCAATAGCCCTCGAATGCTCCTTCTGTCTGGGATCGGGCCCTCAGAGGAACTCTCGGCATTGGGCATCAAGCCAGTGCATGACCTCGTGGGCGTGGGAAAGAACCTGCAAGATCATTTGAACACCAATGTCGTCGTGAGCTTGAAGGACCCGATCAGCTACGACGGTCAGGACCGCTATCCGAAAGCGATCCTCCATGGCATGCGCTGGCTGCTATCCCGAAGTGGGCCCGCAGCGTCGGTAATCGTCGAAGGTGGCGGCTTCTTCAAGAGTGAGGGCGCGACCCGGCCGGACCTTCAGATTCACATCGCGCCGGCGATGGTGGTCAGGGGCGGCCAGACCCAGCTCGAAGGGCATGGATTCACGATCAACTCAACCTTTCTCAGGCCGCGGAGCGTTGGCTCGGTCACATTGAGCTCAGCTGATCCACGAGCGGAACCGCTCATCGATCCAAACTACCACAGTGATCCTCATGATCGTCGCCAGTCGATAGTGGCCATCAGGACCATCAGAGAGGTTCTGGCACACCGTGAGATCGCGCAGTATGCGAAGGTGGAACGGCTGCCGGGGCCTGATGCCAAGACTGACGACCAGATCGCGAGCTATGTCCGTCAGTATGCGTGCTGCGACTACCACCCAGTTGGCACCTGCAAGATGGGTACAGACGATTCGGCTGTCGTCGACCCGCAGCTACGAGTCAGAGGTATCGATCGACTGCGCGTGGTGGACTCTTCGATCATGCCGGTGCTTATCAGCGGCAACACGAACGGCCCGACGATGATGATCGCGGAAAAGGCCGCTGACCTCATAAAGACGAGCCGGTAGTTCGCATAGCGCCGATGCGCCTCTTCGCGCACTTCACACAGAAACCCGAGGCTCGGAACGAGCCTCGGCCTGAATAGGATAATTCCCTTGAGTACCACACGGGTTTTGGTCGAAGACATTCGTTTGCTGGGTCGCATCCTCGGTGATGTCATCCGCGATCAGGAGGGTGGGGAAACCTTTGACCTTGTCGAGAGGATCCGCACACTCTCCGTCACCTTCCGCCGAGACGCCGACCATTCCGCCGATCGAGCGCTGAAGGATTTGCTTGAAGACCTTTCGGCCGCAGAGACGGTTCTCGTAATCCGAGCCTTCACCTACTTCAGCCACCTCGCCAATCTCGCGGAGGATCGTTACCAGATCCGTCGCCGCGCGGCGGCTGAGCGTGCAGACGTCGCGATAGAAGGAAGCCTCGATCTCGCGCTGGCGCGTATTCGCAACGCTGGCGTCAGCTCGGAAGAAGTGACCGCCTCGCTTGCGTACAGCTACCTCTCGCCCGTACTCACTGCCCATCCGACCGAAGTGCAACGCAAGAGCATCCTCGATGCCGAGCGCCGCATTGCAGCTCTGCTGACCACGCGCGATGAGATTCGCGCGCGACAAAGGATGTTCGCAGGCCAGAAGGACGCGCTTACCCCGCGCGAGCTCGCTGAGAATGAACTGCGGATCCGTGCCCACGTCACCCAGCTTTGGCAGACGCGTCTGCTGCGCTTTGCAAAGCTCACGGTAGCCGATGAGATCGAGAACGCGCTCGCTTACTACGAGGCGACTTTCCTGCGTGAGATTCCCCGCGTCTATGCGGACCTGGAGAGGGCCCTGGGTCGCGAGGACATCGCTTCCTTCTTCCGCATGGGCCAATGGATCGGTGGCGACCGCGACGGAAACCCGAACGTCACTGCCGAAACCCTGGAGTACGCGCTGCGCCGCCAGTGCGAGCTGGCCCTTCGTCACTACCTTACCGAGCTGCACTACCTGGGTGGAGAGTTGTCGTTGTCGGCCGCCTTGGTCGATGTGTCGCCCGAGATGCAGGCGCTGTCTGATGGGTCGCCCGACTCGAGCGAGCATCGCCTCGATGAGCCCTACCGCCGGGCGCTAACTGGCATGTATGCGCGCCTAGCGTCCTCGCTACGCGAACTGACGGGCGGCGTAGCGGCCCGTCATGCTGTTGAGCCGCAGAATCCATATCCGAATGCCGAAGCGTTTCTGGCTGAATTGCGAACGATCGAGAAATCGCTGCGGGAAAGGCATGGCAGTGCACTCGTTTACCATCGCCTCCGGCCATTGATCCGGGCGGTGGAGGTGTTCGGTTTCCACCTCGCGACCGTTGATTTGCGGCAGAGCTCCGACAAGCACGAGGCTGTGGTGACCGACTTGCTAAGAGTCGCGCGCATTGAATCGAACTACACCGGTCTGTCGGAAGACGCCAAACAATCGCTTCTCGTCAAGCTGCTTGACGATGCCCGTCCTCTGCGAGTGCCCGACGGCCACTACGAGCCGCTCACGATGGGCGAGCTGGCCATCTTTGCGCAGGCCCGTACCGCTCGCGCCAGGTATGGACGTGCAGCAATCCGTCACTACATCATCAGTCACACGGAAACAGTGAGCGACCTCCTCGAGGCTTTGCTCCTGCAGAAGGAAGTGGGGCTGATGCGCGGCACTCTGAGCGAAGACGCAGTCTCTGATCTGATCGTCGTGCCACTTTTCGAGACCATCGAGGATTTGCGCAACGCCGCCCCGATCGTGCGTGCCTTCTACACATTGCCGGGCGTCGATGCACTTGTACGCCGCTCGGGTGGTGAGCAGGATGTCATGCTGGGCTACAGCGACAGCAACAAGGACGGTGGCATCTTCACCAGTAGCTGGGAGCTGTACCGAGCCGGCATGGCGCTCGTGAAGCTGTTCGACGAGCTCAATGAAGGACGGGATGAGAAGATCCGACTGCGCATGTTCCACGGTCGTGGAGGCACCGTGGGGCGCGGAGGCGGCCCGAGCTACCAGGCCATCCTGGCGCAGCCGCCGGGCACCGTGCGCGGGCAGTTGCGGCTCACCGAGCAGGGTGAGGTGATCGGCTCCAAGTACGCCAACCGCGAAATTGGCCGCCGCAATCTTGAGACCCTGGTCGCGGCAACGCTGGAAGCAACCTTCCTTGCGTCGTCCAAGACCGCGCCGGCCAACTTCATGGCCGCTGCAGAAACGCTGTCGCGTACCAGCATGGCTGCGTACCGCGCGCTGGTGTACGAGACGTCTGGTTTCGTCGACTACTTTTTCGGGTCCACGCCGATTCTAGAGATCGCCGAGCTCAATATCGGATCTCGGCCCGCTTCGCGCAATCCCAAGCGCAACATTGAAGACTTGCGGGCCGTGCCTTGGAGCTTCAGCTGGGGCCAGTGTCGCCTCACTCTCAACGGCTGGTACGGTTTCGGAAGTGCGGTGGCCGGCTTCCTTGGCGACGACGCCCGCGATGTAGAGCGACAAGAGCGCACCGCGCTGCTGCAAAGCATGTATGCGAACTGGCCTTTTTTTCGAACGCTTCTGTCGAACATGGACATGGTCTTGGCCAAGAGCGATCTGCAACTGGCCACGCGCTACGCCGAGCTCGTGGGCGACCGCGTGCTGCGCGAGGAGGTGTTCGCGATGATTGAGGCCGAATGGCACCGCACTGCCGACGCGCTCTTGCTCATCACCGGCGCCAGTCGTCGGATCCAGGACAACCCGGAGCTTCAGCTGTCTCTGCGCTACCGCTTTCCCTATATCGATCCGATCAACCTGCTTCAAGTCGAGCTCCTGAGGCGATACAGAGACATTGATCGGAGTGACCGCGTGCAGCGTGGCATTCATATCTCCATCAACGGAGTCGCTTCCGGACTTCGCAACACGGGCTGACACGATCGCCATGCAAGCTCCACCCCAACCGCATCTCGAGCCACGCGGCTTTTTGGAACATCTGTACCGCGCCGCGGTGACCCGTGCGCTGCCGCTTGCAAGTATGGGTTCTTTCTTGCCAACTCCGCCCAAGGGACGGACGCTGATACTGGGTGCCGGAAAGGCCGGTGCCTCGATGGCTCAGGCGCTGGAAGCGCTTTGGCCGGCGG
Source organism: Variovorax sp. P1_G12 (assembly GCF_056405555.1). Taxonomy (NCBI): domain Bacteria; kingdom Pseudomonadati; phylum Pseudomonadota; class Betaproteobacteria; order Burkholderiales; family Comamonadaceae; genus Variovorax; species Variovorax sp. P1_G12. Next base: position 113,310 of record NZ_JBFUBW010000022.1, read on the forward strand.
ATGCGAAGCTTGAAGGGCTCGTGGTTACTCGCTATGGCCATGTCCCTCCCAGGCCAGAAGGCCTGGCCCAGCGCGTCGAGATCGTTGAAGCTGCTCACCCGGTGCCCGACAAAGCCGGCCTGGATGCGGCCGCGCGCATCCAGGCCTTGTCCGAGGGCCTCACCGCGGACGACCTTGTGCTCTGCCTTGTCTCCGGCGGAGGTTCGGCGCTGCTCACGCTACCGGCAGAAGGTCTCACGCTGGCGGACAAACAACGCATCAATCGGCAATTGCTCGAATCGGGCGCTAGCATCGGCGATATGAACTGCGTGCGCAAGCATCTCTCGCGCATCAAAGGCGGCCGCCTGGCTGCGGCCTGTGCGCCGGCCAGGGTTGTGACGCTCACCATCAGCGATGTTCCTGGCGACGACCCGTCCGCGATCGCCAGTGGCCCGACCGTGCCCGACGCGACGACTTGCGCCGAAGCGCTGGCCATCCTCGAGCGCTACAGCATCGAGGTACCCGGCGCTGTGCGAGCTCGTCTGGAAAGCGGAGCACTCGAGACGCCCAAGCCAGGTGACCCGGTGTTCGCGGGACATGCCACGCACCTCATCGCAACACCACGGCAATCGCTGGAGGCGGCCGCCGCAGCGGCCCGTGCTTGGGGCATCGAGGCCCACATCTTGAGCGATGAAATGGAGGGAGAGTCTCGCGAAGTCGGCAAGGTGCACGGCGCGCTGGCACGCGCCATCGCTCGGCTTGGCCAGCCCTTCGCGCGGCCATGCGTCGTACTGTCCGGGGGCGAGACCACCGTCACCATACGCCAGCGCCCGGCCGGCACGCCGAAGGGCCGCGGCGGTCGAGCTGGCGAGTTCTGTACGGGCCTGGCCGTTGCGCTGATGGGACAGCCGGAGGTGTGGGCACTGGCGGCCGACACGGACGGGATCGATGGCGTTGAGGACAACGCAGGGGCTTTTGTGACTCCCGATACGCTTTCACGCGCTGAGTCCGCTGGCCCCAAGCTCGCGGCCTGTCTGGATCGCAACGACGCCTACGGTTACTTCGCGGCGATCGGCGACCTTGTGGTCACGGGGCCCACCCACACCAACGTCAACGACTTTCGAGCAATCCTGATTCTCTGAATCCCGGGACCGATGTTGTGCTGCTGGCGAGTCCTTGGCGAAGGAGCCCGCCCTGCGCATTCAACGCCCATATACACCTTCTCTGCCGACAACCAGGCCGCAACGGAGAAGCGACCGGGCAGCTTCAATCCACTATGGTTACCATTGCGAGACACCGTATTGCCATACTGGCTCATTCCAGAGTTATCCACGAGAACGGGCCGATGACCGTCGCATCACCTGATCGAGGCACCGTCCGAGCGGCAGTGCTGATCGGTTTCCCGGAAGTCGTGCGCCAGCTCGGCAGCGATCCGGTGGACCTGCTTGTGCGCGTCGGCTTTGAGACGCGCGCGCTGATCGAGCCCGATATGCAGCTCGACGCGGTGCGCGTCAACCGTCTGCTCGAACTGGCCGCGCTCGAAACCGGCTGCGAGGACCTCGGGCTGCGCATTGCGCGAATGCGCGGCATCACGACCCTGGGCCCGATCGGCATCCTGGCGCGCGAAGAGCCCGACGTCGGTGCCGCGCTGAAGACGCTGGTCGACTACATGTTCCTGCACAATCGCGCGGCATCCATGCGCGTCGAGCCTGCAGGCGAGTACGCAGTGTTGGCGATCTGGCTCGACTTCGGCGAGCCGGTCGCGATGCGGCAGTCCACCGAGATGATGGTCGGCGGCGCAATCAACGCCCTGCGCACTTTCCTCGGGCCCGACTGGAATCCGGTGCAGGTGCAACTGGCCCATTCCGCGCCGCGGCAGACCGACAGCCATCGGCGCTTCTTCCGTGCGCCGATCGGTTACGACCAGCCACTCAATGCGCTGACGCTGCGCGCGGCGGATCTGCGCGCGCCGATGCACTCGTCGAGCCCCGAGTTCGAGCGCCAAGTCCGCGGCTGGGTCGAAGCGATGGCCGACGCCGCTCGCTCGGAGCGCACGTTCGCCGCCGACCTCAGGCGCCTGGTGCAGATGCTGCTGCCTTCGGGCAAATGCTCGGCCGAGCGAGTCGCACGCTACTACGGGATGGATCGGCGCACCGTTCATCGGCGCCTGGCGCGGTCGGGCCTGAGCTTCGCCGTGATCGTCAACGAGGTGCGGCGCGAGCTCGCGCAACGTCAGGTCGGCGACGCCCGGTTGGCCCTGTCCGAGGTGGCCGACATGCTTGGCTTCGCGCACTCCAGTGCATTCACGCGTTGGTTCACCGCCGAGTTCGGCGACAGCCCGACGCGTTGGCGGCAAGCGCACCACTGAGACACCGCGCCGCCCGAAGTCGCGGGTTTTCCCGTGGTGTCCCGCAAAGGTAATTTTGTGACCCAGGATGTCATGCGTATGACGGACCGGATGCGCATCATTGGCCTCGCCGACGGCCGCGCGCTCACTCATCAACCGGACTTCAAGGAAAAGACCCGACCATGCAATTCCTCGACGACTCACTCCTGCCCGAGACCCAGCAGCCCCTGGTGATCCAGGTCGCGCCCTACGGACCGCAGTTCCTGCCGGGCGACTCCGACGACATTCCGGTCACGGTGGATGAGCAGGTTCAGAAGGCGGTCGATTGCTGGAACGCCGGCGCCACCGTGCTGCACGTTCACGTGCGAGAAGCCGACGGCAAGGGCAGCAAGCGCCTGTCGATGTTCAACGACATGCTGTCGCGGCTGCGCGAGGCGGTGCCAAAGATGCTGTTGCAGGTCGGCGGATCGATCTCGTTCGCTCCCGAGGGCGACGGCGACGATGCGCGGTGGCTCAGCGACGACACGCGGCACATGCTCGCCGAGCTGAATCCGAAGCCCGACCAGGTGACGATTGCCATCAACACCAATCAGATGAACATCTTCGAGCTGATGAATGCGGACGACGTGGCCGGCACCTCGCTCGCGCAGCCGGCCTACCAGGCTGCGTACTCCGAGATGACCATCCCGTCGGGTCCGGCCTTCGTCGCCGAGCACCTGCGGCGTCTACAAGCTGCCGGCATCCAGCCGCACTTCATGCTYGGTGATGCCGGCCAGCTCGAGACAGTCGAGCGGCTGATTCGCCGCGGCGTCTACACCGGCCCGCTGGTGCTCAACTGGGTCGGCATCGGCGGTGGCCTGGACGGGCCAAACCCCTGCAACATGATGGAGTTCGTTCGCCGCGTGCCGTCCGGTGCCGTGCTGACCATTGAAAGCCTGATGCGCCACGTGCTGCCGCTGAACACGATGGCCATCGCGCTGGGCCTGCACGTTCGTGTGGGCATCGAGGACAACCTCTGGGGCCGCAAGGGCGAACGCATGTCCAGCGCGCAGCAGGTCGAGCAGATGGTGCGCATCGCCCGTGAACTGCATCGCGAGGTGGCCACCGGGGACCAGGCCAAGCGGCTCTATCACATCGGCGAGCGATATGGCAGCGCCGATGAGACGCTGGCTCGACTCGGCTACGCCCCCAATCGGCAACCCGGCGAACGCGGCGTGCCGCTGCGCCTGGCCGCCTGAACCGCGCACCCCCCACGCCTTCAAACAGCCATGCAAACCCCCAAAACCCTGTCCTCACCCCACCGCCGGCGGGCACTGCTCGCTGCAGCCGGTGCCGTCCTTTCAATCGCGGCGTCCGCACAATCCGCAAGGCCGTTGTCGGACCAGCCCATTCGTCTCATCGTCGGCGCTCCGGCCGGCGGAACATCCGACTTCATTGCGCGGCTGCTCGGCGAGGCGATGAGCAAGGGCCTGGGGCAGCCGATCGTGGTCGACAACAAGCCCGGCGCCCTGGGAGCGATCGCGATCGAGGCGCTTCTCTCCGCACCGCACGACGGCCGCACGTACCTGCTGGCGGTGAACGGCTTGTTTTCGGAGACGCCGCACACCGTGAAGCCGAGATACAACCCGCTCCAGGACGTCAAACCGCTGGTCGAACTGGCCACGGGTGGCCTGGTGATGGTCGGCAACACGGCGCTGCCGCCGAAGGACATGGCCGAGATGGTGGCCTACGTCAAGGCCAGCCCGGGCAAGATCAACTTCGCCTCCTACTCGCCGGGCACCTTGTCGCACGTGATGGGTCTGTTGCTGAACAAATCCGCCGGCCTGGATATGCAGCACGTCGGCTACAAGGGAAGTCCGCCGGCGCTGCAGGACCTGATGGCTGGCCAAGTGCAGTTCATGTTCGATGGCCAGCCAACCTCGCTGCCACACATCAAGGCCGGCAAGCTGAGGGCCTTCGCAGTCAGTTCGCCCGAGCGCTCACAGGCGCTGCCCGACGTGCCGACGCTGGCCGAACTGGGCTACAAAGACATGACAAGGACCGCTTGGCAGGGTTTGTGGACGCTGCCTGATGCACCAGCCGCCGCGCAGCAGCGCGTGCGCGACGAGGCGCTCAAGGCGCTGGCGCTGCCGGCCATCCGTGACCGCCTGACGGGCCTGGGCATGAGCGTCAACACCGCCAAGCCGCCCACGCCAGAGGAAATGTCGAAGACGCTCGCCGCGGACTACAAGGCCATAGGCAAAGTCCTCGAGTCGGTGAACTACAAGCCTGAATGAGAGACAACGACATGGTGAACAAAAGCAGGACCCGCGCCGACCGCCTGGCCGGCAAGGTAGCACTCGTCACGGGCGCCGGCCCCGGCCTGGGCGGCGTGATCGCCGCGGCGATGGCCGACGAAGGCGCGCGCCTCGTGCTGTGCGACATCGATCCGGCGGCGCTCGATTACACGCAGTCGCGCCTGGAAGCACAGGGCAGCGAGTGCCTGGCGCTGCGTTGCGACGTGTCCGACAGCGCCGCCGTGGATGCGATGTTCGCGCAGTCGGTGCAGCGCTTCGGCGCGGTGGACATCCTGGTCAACAACGCCGCACGCGTGCCCACCTCGCCAGCCGAGGAAGCACGGCGCAACCTGCATTACCAGTACATGACCACGCCGATGCCCCGCCAGTCGCTGGGGATCGTCTCGTCGCTGTCGGACGACGACTGGCTCAAGTGGTGGGGCGTCAACATGCACGGGGTCTTCTACTGCACCCGTGCGGCGCTGCGCCTGATGGAGCCGAGGCGCTCGGGCAAGATCATCAACATCGCCTCGGTCGCCGGCCTCAGCGCGATGAGCACGCACAGCCCCGGCTATTCGGCCACCAAGGCCGGCGTGATCAGCCTGACCCAGACCACGGCGCTGGACGCCGCGGGCGCCAACATCTTCGTCAATGCGATCGCCTGCGGCGGCGTGCAGACACCGCCCTTCGAGGATTACCTTGCGCGGGCGACCGACGAGCAGAAGAACCGTCTGTTCCAGATGATGCCGCTCGGGCGCCTCGGCCGGCCCGAGGAATATGCGTCGCTCGCCGTCTACCTGGCATCGGACGAACACTATCTCGTCGGACAGGTGATCAGCCCGAATGGCGGCGCAGTGATCTGATGGCCGACTGGATACCGCTGATTGCGCTCGACGCCCTGTCCGAGGGGCGGGGCCGCCACGTCTGCACGGCCGGGCACGACCTCGCGGTGTTCAGGCTCGGCGACGTGGTCTATGCCATCGACGACAGTTGTCCCCATGCCGGCGCCTCGCTGAGTGCCGGTCGGCAGCAACGTGCGAATGTGATCTGCAGTGCACACGGGCTGAGCTTCAAACTGGATCATCGCGGGCCGCAGGCACCTGTGGGCCTGCAACCCAGAACCTACGCCGTTCGCGTGATCGACGGAACGGTCATGTTCGACCCCGCGCAATCGCCTGCCGAACTGAAGATCGAGTGAAAGGTCCCGGCGCGCACCAGGCAGTTCGCGACCTTGCTGGCCAAACAGCGGCGTCTGCCCGTGAGGCCGGAAATAGGGTGAACAGGCCCTAGGCCCGCGGCCCGATTCCACGGACGCTGAAGCAGTCGACCGGACGCTGGAAGCCCTTCAGGTTCAAAGCCTCCAGGGGCTCGACCTCGAGCATCGGCTCCAGTCGCGCGAACACCGGCCGGGAGATCAGGATCTGGTTGCTCGCGGCCTCGCCGCACAGCCGCGCCGCGAGGTTGGTCACGGTGCCGATGGCGCCATAGTCCCAGCGCCCCTCGAAGCCGATGGCGCCGATGGTCGCGAAGCCCTGGGCGATGCCGATGCCCAGGCCGAGCGAATAGCCGCGCCGCAGCCAGGTCTCGGCCAGCGAGCCGATGCGCTCGCGGATCGCCAGAGACATCCGCACGGCTCGCTCGGCGGCATCCGGGACCGGCACCGGATCGTTGAAGAAGACCATCATGCCGTCGCCCGTGAAGTGCTCCAGCGTGCCCTCGTGCGCGAGGATCAGCTCGCCGGTGGCCGCGTGGTACTGGTGCAGCACGCCCATCACGTCCTCGGGCTCGGCGCTCTCGGCGAAGGAGGTGAAGCCGCGCAGGTCGAGGAACACCACGGTGATCTCGCGCCGGTGGCTCACGAGCGGATCCTCCGCGCCGCCGCTGACGATCGCCTCCGCGAGCTGCGGCGAGAAGAAGCGCCGCAGCCGGCCGACCCGTTCGAGCTCGGCCACCTGGGTCGCGACCCGGCGCTCGAGCGTGGCGTTCCAGCCTTTCATCTCGGCCACCAAGCCCTCGACCTGGTCGTGCAGGCCCTTGATGCGCAGCATCGAGCGCACGCGCGCCGCAAGCGCCGCGTGGTCCACGGGCTTGGTCAGGTACTCATCGCCACCGGCCTCGAGCCCGGCCACCACGTCCTTCAGGTCGGCCATCGCGGTGACGATGATGATCGGCGTGAACGGAAAGTCGGGATCGGCGCGCAAGCGCTTGCAGACCTCGATGCCGTCGACCTTGGGCATCATCAGGTCGAGCAGGATCAGGTCGGGCTTCAACGCCCGTGCGGCTGCCAGGCCTTCTTCGCCGTCGGCGGCCGAGGCCACCTCGTAGCCTTCGCTGCCCAGGCGCGCCTGCAGAATCTTGACGTTGGTCGCGTTGTCGTCGACGATGAGGATGCGTGGAGGGGTTCTCACCGACGGTTCTCCCTGAGGCCAAAAACTGTAGCGGCTTCACGCCCGTTCCACAAGGCGGCGCGCGATGGGCGGACCTGCAGGCGCGTCCTCGGGTCCTGGATGGAGGCCTGGCCATCAAACTCGAACAGCTTGTTACGCAGGTGCTCAAGCGGTCACCCCTGGCCTGGCTGGTGCTCCGGGTCGCGCACGTCCGGGCTTCGGTCCACACCAAGCTGCTGGTCGCCTTCCTGATCATCACGCTGCTGTTCATTGCGATGGCGGTCGCCAGCCTGCTGCTGCTCCTGAACACCACCGCGCAGAGCCGCCTGCTCGACCAGGCGCACGAACGGGTCAGCTGGTCGCAGCAGAGCCAGTACGCGCTGGCCCGGCAGATGCATTTCACGGCGCTGGCGCTGCTGTCCAGGGACGAGGCCGCGATCGAGCGCATCCTGCGCGAGAACAACCGTTTCAACGAGACGCTGGCCAAGCTGGACACCACCACGACCGCCGGCCAGAAGGGGCTGATCGACCAGATCCGGGAATCGCAGGACGACGCGATGGGCGTGGTGGCCGACATCGCCAATGCGATCCGCGACGGCAAGCTCGCCGACATCACGGGTGAACTGCTCCAGCGCGAGGAGCGCCTCGACGAACAGATCGCGCTGCGCATGGGCCAGCTGGTCGATGCCGAGCAGGCGCGCATGGCGCGGCTGCGCGAGAGCGTCGACGCCGCGAACCGCCGCTCGCTGATCCTGACCTGCGTGTTCGCGGTCAGCGCCGTGGTGCTGGCATGGCTGTGCGGTTTCGTGATTTCCTGGTCGTTCATCCTGCCGGTGCGCGAGGCCCATGGTTTCCTCGGCGATGTCGCAGCGGGCAACTTCGGGCGCAAAATCTCGGTCCCGAACCGCGACGAATTCGGAACGCTCGCCGACCGGATGAACCACATGAGCCAGCAACTGCATCGTCTCGCCGATTCGCAGCGCCAGGCTGCCGCCAAGCTCGTGGACCTCAACGAGCAGCTGTCGCGCGCGAGCCAGGCCAAATCGGAGTTCCTGGCCAACATGAGCCACGAGTTGCGCACCCCGATGAACGCGATCCTCGGCTTCAGCGAGATGATGATCGACGGCATCTACGGCGACGTGCCACCGGAGCTGAAAGAGCCACTGACCGACATCCAGGTCAACGGGCGCAACCTGCTGCGGCTGATCAACGACGTGCTCGACCTCTCGAAGATCGAGGCCGGCCGCATGGAGCTGGCGCTCGACGACTACTCGGTCAGCGACGTGGTCAACACGGTGCGGACCTCCCTGCGCTCGATCGCGGCCGAGAAGGGGCTGCAGTTCACCACCCATGTCCCGGACGACCTGCCGGTGGCCCATGGCGACAGTGGTCGGCTCGCGCAGTGCCTGACCAATCTCGCGGGCAACGCGCTGAAGTTCACGCGCCAGGGCAGCGTCGACATCGCGGTCGAGCTGGCGGGCGACCAGCTCATCTACTGCGTCGCCGACACCGGCATCGGGATCGCGGCGCAGGAGCTCGACAACATCTTCACCGAGTTCCGCCAGGTCGACACCACGATCACGCGGGAGTTCGGCGGCACCGGGCTCGGGCTCAGCATCTCGAAGAAGTTCGTCGAGCGGCTGGGCGGCCGCATCTGGGTCGAGAGCGAGCTGGGCCGGGGTTCCAGGTTCATGTTTTCTGTGCCCTTGCGCGTGGCGCGGAGCACGGAGGTGATCTGATGAGCGAGCGCCGGGCCGTTCCCAAGCTGGCTCGCACCGCAGTGCGCAGCACGGAGGTTATCTGATGAGCGAACGCAAGATTCTCTACGTCGAGGACAACGAGTACAACCGCAAGATCGTGCGGCAGCTGCTGAGCCGATCGGCCTGCCGCCTCATCGAGGCGGGCGATGGCGAGACCGGGGTCGCGCTGGCCCAGCAGGAGCTGCCCGACCTGATCCTGATGGACGTGCAGCTGCCGAAGATGTCCGGGCTCGACGCCACGAAGCTCTTGACCACGCAAGCGCCGACGCGCCACATCCCGATCATCGTGATCACCTCGTACGCACTGAGCGGCGACCGCGAGAAGGCGATGCAGGCCGGCGCCTCGAGCTATCTCGCCAAGCCCTACAGTCCGAGCGAGCTGCTGGCGATGGTCAAGCAGTTCCTGCCGGACCTCTGACTTCAAGGCCAAGGAGGCGCGCATGACGAAGACCATCCGCAATGCCGTGTACACCGGCCTCGCCCTCCTGGGCCTCCTGGGCGGGGCGACGCGGGCGCAGGCCGAAGAAGAGCAGGCGCAGCAGTTCACACCCGAATTCCGCCAGCCCCACACCACCTTCGACCCCAAGCACACGCCGAAGATCACCGCGCCCGACAGCGTGAAGCGCGGCGCCTGGTTCGATGTGACGGTCAGCGTCGGCGCCGGATCGCTGCACCCGTCGCTGCAGGAGCACTTCGTGCGCTACATCGCGCTCTACAAGGACTCGGTGGAGATCGCGCGCGCCTACCTGCACCCGGTGTATTCGTCGCCGACCGTGACCTTCAAGGTGGCACTCGACGAAGGCGGGTCGCTGCGCGCGGTGGCCGAGCCGACCCATTCCGCCGCCTGGGAGGCCTCGAAGAAGATCAGCGTGATTCCTTGAGCCCCCACGCTCCCCCACTGCGTGTGGGTCGCTGCCCCCCGAGGGGGAGTCAGCAGGCCGCCCGTCTGCGCGAAGCGCGGACTTCGCCGCGCTGGCGGCCCGGCGCCGGCCTGACTTGAGCCCCCACGCTCCCTCACCGCTCCTTCATCTCGACCGTGACCTGCGTCACTTGCTGGTCGCTCACCGTCACGCTCGCCGGCACGGTCCCGAGGCGTTCGTGCCAGACCTGAAGCTTGTACTGGCCCGGCGGCAGCTTGTCGAAAGCAAAGCGGCCATCGGCGCCCGTGACCGCGTAGAAGGAATGCGCCGCCACCACCACCCAGGCCGTCATCCAGGCATGCAGGTCGCAGTTGATGCGCACGATCTCGGGCGCAGCGAAGGTGACCGGAATGGTCCGCCCCATCGGTTGCGTGCGGTTGAACGAGACATTGCGCTGCGGCGTGGCGTGGATGTTGTGCAGCAGCCGGTCGCTGTTGAGGAAATCCACCGTCCCGCCCGCCGGAACGATCACGACCCGCGGCACGAAAGCGCAGCCCTTCTGGTCGAGCTCGACCTTCTCGGTTCGGGACGGCAGCGGCGCGCCGGGCGGCGGCGTCTCGATCCAGACCACGGCGTTGCGGATCTCCTTGTTGGCGGACAACTGCAGGTCGTCGGCCGGCTTCTCGTGGCCGCACAAATACTGGTCGATCGTGACCGGCACCTTGCCCTGTGCCGGCGCGACGCCCGCGAACACCACCTTGCCCCTGAGCTCGCCGGCCAGGCCGTGGCCGGGCAGGCCGCCGCACAGGAACAGCAGCGCCAGGACGGTCGGGAACCGGGCTCCAGTCAATGGAAACTCCCTTCGTGGGTCGCCTGGCAAGGAGTATTGCGTGCCCTCGCAGGGCGTCAATACGCCGAAGAGAGGGCGTCACCGACGACATTCGACGTAGGCCGAATGCCGGACACGCACCGTGTCAAGATCACGCCGATGTCCAGCTCTTCCCTCCGCACCCGGCTGCAGCGGCTTTCGGCCGGCCGCCTCGACAGCCTCTGGCCGCTCTGGAAGCCGCTGGCCAGCGGTCTCGCCGTCCTGCTGTTGCTGCTTGCGTTCGTATTGGTGGCCAGCGAGGTGATCGAGGGAGATACCCACGCCATCGACATGACGCTGCTGCGCGAGGCCAAGGCCTTCAGGGACGCCCACCCCCTGTTCGCGCACGCGATGCGCGACCTGAGCGGGCTCGGGAGCACCACCGTCCTGACCTTCTTCACGCTCGCCACGGCCGGCTACCTGCTGCTGGTGTCGGCGCGCACCCACGCGCTCATGGTGGTGGCCTCCTCGCTCAGCGGCGCCGTCCTGGTCAGCCTGCTGAAGCCGGCCTTCGGCCGCCTGCGCCCCGATGCCGCGCTGGCCGACTACGCGGCCTACGGCCTGAGTTTTCCCAGTGGGCACGCGAGCATGTCGGCCGCGGTCTTCCTGACGCTCGGCGTGATCTCGGCCAGCACGCGGATCCGGCTTTCGGAGCGGCTCTACATCCTCGCCATCGCCGCCGTCGCCGCCCTGCTGGTCGGCCTCAGCCGGGTGGCACTCGGCGTCCACTGGGCCAGCGACGTGCTCGGCGGCTGGGCCCTCGGCACAGCCTGGGCGATGGGCTGGTCGATGATGGCGTTCGGGCTGCTGCGCCGGCGCCGCCGGGAGGGTTGACCACGCGCGAGGCGGCCGCGACGGCGACGCGCGCTGCGCATCGGTATGTCGATGTGGCAGGCGGTGGCGCACAACGGCATCCCATCCGACAGACCGAGGTCCCGCGATCAGGACAATTGGATCAGTGCGGGCGATGGCGGATGCCGAATGCGCAACTCATCAGGAGACACGAAATGACCAGCAAGAACACGATCTGTCTGTGGTACGAGGACGAGGGCGCCGCCGTTGACGCTGCGAACTTCTATGCCGAAACATTCCCCGACAGCGCTGTCGGCGCCGTCCTCCGCGCACCGGGCGACTATCCCGACGGCAAGCAGGGTGATGTCCTGACGGTCGAGTTCACGGTCGCCGGCATCCCCTGCATCGGGTTGAACGGCGGTCCGCACTTCAAGCACAACGAGTCCTTCTCGTTTCAGATCGCGACCGACGACCAGGCCGAAACCGACCGCTTGTGGAACGCGGTCGTGGGCAATGGCGGCCAGGAAAGCGAGTGCGGCTGGTGCAAGGACCGGTGGGGATTGTCATGGCAGATCACCCCGCGCGCGCTCATCGCGGCGATATCCGACCCCGATCGCGCGGCGGCCAAGCGCGCGTTCGACGCGATGATGACCATGAAGAAAATCGACATCGCCGCGATAGAGGCGGCACGGCAGGGCCGAGACCTATCCACACGTTGATCGCGTCCGGCCGACGGCCCAGAGGGCGGGGCTGAGTCACCCGATCGGCTTCCCGGGAACGGTCCGACCTTGCGGTTCGAGAGCAGGACTGGGCCCAGGTTACATGTGAAAATTTCACATTTCGAGCCGGCACCTGTATATTGATACGCCCGGTTACGCAAAGAAGGAGCCGCTCATGGATTTGGACTCTCACCTTCGCAAGGTACAAATGCTCAGCCCCAAGGCGGCAAAAATTGCATTGCGAATACTGGATGCAGATCTGGGTATTGCGGTCGAACAGGTCTTGGCGCTGCGCCCTGCGCTTGTCGAACGGAGCAGCGAATCGGAGCCTTTCGGTACGACGGACTGGATGACAATCGCCGCGATTGAACGGCCCGCAATCCGTCGGTTCACGGAACGCTTCGAGAGTCGTGAACAGCGTCATGCCCGGCTTTGGGTCAACAGCCTCCGCCGAGAGGCGCTGTAGGCCGTGCTGGTCACATGCCGGTGCGGCTCGCGGAGCGGGTCAGGAAAAGGGTCGCCCCACCGACATCGGCGTGCTTCTCCCGACCGCGATTGCAGCGCTTGAAGTTGCAAAAGCACCCATCAAGGATTTCGCTGCCCAAGGGATCGGATGCGCCAATGGATTCGATGCTCGCTGGATGCTCGCGTTGCCAGGGACGCTGCGGCTGAAGACGGCACTTCTTGAGCGATCCGGGATGGGTCATCGGAAGAATGAATCCAGGGCGGCGGAGCTATATCCGTTGAATTTCCAGTGGGTCAGCCGGAACAAATTAGACTCCCCTGTTTTCACTCTCAGCTATCAAATGACTAAAACCTACGCACAACTGGCACGCGAGATCGTCGCTCTCCAGGCCTCCGCGCAAAAGCAACTGGCCGTTGAGGCCAAAGGTGCAATCGCAAAGATCAACGACCTGATCTCGAAGTTCAGCCTTGCGGCGAGCGATCTGAAATTCGCTTCGACCTCCGCTTCCGCTGTCCCGCGCTCGGCTTCGAAAAAGACCAATGCGACCAAACGCAAGGGTGGCACGGTGTCCAAGGGTGCGAAGTTCAGCGATGGAAATGGCAATCAGTGGGGCGGGCGTGGGCCGCGGCCAGCCTGGCTGCGCAACGCCATCGCTGCCGGTCGGACCCTCAACAGTTTCATGGTCGGCATGGCACCGGCGATGGCAGCTGAACCGCTTGCACCCGTCGTCGCGTCGCCCGCGAAGAGAGTTGCGGCGAAGACGATCGGGTCCAAGCGCGTCAAGTCGGCTGCATCCTCCAAGGTCAAGCCAGTGAAGGTGTCGATGGCCGCGAAATCATCGCTCAGCGCAGCAGTTGCGGCGCCTGCGCGTGCCGCAAAGACCACGGTGAAATCCACCAGGGTGAAGGGGGCGCCGGCCACCAAGGCTGGCGCGAACAAGGCGGCGGGTGCTTCGAAGCCGGTGAAGAAGGTCGCAGCGAAGACAGCGGGGCCCGCCCGCAAGAAGGCGAAACCAGGCTCTCCAAAAGCGGCGCGCAAGGCGGCTGTCGCGAACCAACCGGCGTCTACGACGCCCGAAGCCACAGCGGCTGCCGTTGCCATGTAGTCTGTGACCGAGGCTAGGCCGTTGATACGGCGGCCTCGTCAGGGCGGCTTCGGCTGCCTTTTTTTTCACAGCTGCTCACAAGAGGCAAGCGCAAAGGGTGCCGGCTTCAACGCAGGACGTATTTGATCGGCTGCAGCGGCTCGGGTGCCGTATCGCCCACCGACTCTCGCAAATCGATCTCGATGGCGCGACAGATCGCATCGAGCGGCAGGTCATTCGCTTCGGAACCGAAGGGTTCCTCGATTTCATCGCCCAGGGCATCCAGGCCGAAGAACGTGTAGGCAATGATGAGCACGACAAAGGGCGTCATGAATCCGACCGAGTCCACCAGGCCGAATGGCAGCAGGTAGCAATACAGGTAGGCCGTCCGATGCAGCAGCAGTGTGTACGAGAACGGGATGGGCGTTCCCAGGATTCGTTCGCATGACGCAGCCGCGCTGCCGAGCGCGCTCAGTGTGTTGTCCACATTCACGGCCAGAACCGGGTCGATTCGCCCGGTTCGTATGGCCTCCTGCAGGTCGGCGCCCATGCGCAGCAGCAGGAAATGCGGCTTGTTGGAAAAGTTGGCCATGTCCCGCCATTCGGCATCGCGCAGGAAGGGCCGCGTGTCCGCACGCCCGTCGCTGTGGCGCAGCAGATGGCGCAGCGAATGCGCGAACGCTGCGCTGCGCAGCGTCATGCGCACGCGCAGATCGTCAAGGCCGCCGTTGCCCGCATCCACCGGCCCGTCGCCGACGATCAGGCTTTGGCATTGCCGCGCCAAGCCACGGGTGCGCAGGACCACCTCGCCCCAGAGCTTGCGCGCTTCCCAAAAACGGTCGTAGGCGGAAGAGTTGCGAAATCCTAAGAAGATGGCCAACGGCAGGCCGAGCAAGGCGAACGGCGCGGTCCCGATCGGGATCTTGAGGCTGCCCAGACTTCCATGTGCCGCAGTCACCAGCACGGCGACCAGCACATTGACCAGCAACGGAATGGCGATACGCGGCAGGATGGATCCACGCCACAACAGAAACAATTTGAACCCGGACGGGCGTGGCCGGACGATCATAGGGACAGCGACTTCGGAACGGAAAGCATGGCGGGATTCGCACTTTCGACGGTGCGATGCGGCAATTGTCGCTGAGGAGATGGCGTGATCGCGACGATCGCCGGCGCCTACACCGCCCTGCGCGACCCCGAGGTGCGTTCGCGCTTCGTCTGCGGCAGGGCCGATCCCGGGCCGCCCTACCCGCCCTTGCGCCGCCCCGAGATCAGCCGGCGCAGCGCCGCGCGCACGCCGGGCTTGTCCGCCACGCCGATGGAGATCGGTCGCTCGCGATAGAGCGCGCGCTGCTCTTCGAGCACGACGCGCAGGGCTTCGATGCTGGATTCGCTGTAGGCCCACACGCCGGAGACGATGAACTGCCCCGGCAGCGCATCCGCCAGGGGCCGGATCTGGACATTCATGGCGCCGATGCGATCCATCGTCTCGACGCGTGCGGCCGCCTGCTGAACGCCACCGCCCAGGACGCTCACCTCGCGGCTGAACGCGAAGCTGATCGCCTGCACCTGGTGGAAGTGCTCCGAGATGAACGCGCAGATCTCGAGGAACACCAGCCGGCCGAGGTGACGCCGCTCTTCATGCACGACGCGGGTCGGGGTGAAATGCTCGATGTGGATCTCGGTGCCGGCATTGCCCACCGGCACGGGGTCCAGCGTTCCTAGGAGAACGCTGGCGTCGTACACGTACATGGGTTGGCCGAGCTGGTAGGGAGCAGCCCCGGGCCCGGTGATCCGGAGTTTCTTGAACGTCATGAAGCACTTCGCCGGTCGTGCGCGAGGCCCATTCCCCGGCCCGCTCCGAACGCTGTTGCCTTTCGCCTCGACTTTAAGAGAGGCGCGACGCGGATCATTCAGGGTGATGCCAAGTTATCACAGCGAACTTGACATAGTTCACGCAACTTGGCAGCAAGATCGCCGAATGCCTACGAAATGGCTCGCGGCCGCAGGCGACAGGTGCTTGTTCTTGAGTGTGCAGAGAGTCCCCACCGGACTCATCTCGGTCATGCCCCAGGCAGGCAGCACTTCGACGCCGGACTCCTGCTGGAAGGCCCTGATCATGCGCCAGTGGCTTCGGGCTTCACGGTCCTGCAGTCGAAATCATCCAGATCCGTGCGACGGGCCATATGCCATGTATCGTCATTGCGGAACGGCGTGGTCACGATCACCCGTCCCTGCGCATTGCGGTACCAGTTGCTCATTCCCCGGTGACTCCAGATCATCCGGTCGTGCGCCGCCTGCACACGCTCGTTGAACGCCTCGCTGACTGCCGGCTTCACCGTGATTTCGAAATTCACGCCGTGCTTCGCGATCGCCTTCTGCAGGATTCCCATGACGTAGCGCACCTGCGTTTCGATCGCGGCGACGACGCTTCCCCCGTGTCCCAGGCCCGTGTTCGGCCCCGAAAGCACGAAGAAGTTGGGGAAGCCCGGCACCGTCATTCCCATGTAGGCCTCCGGACCGCGCGTCGACCAGGCCTCGCGAATCGACAGACCACCGCGGCCCACCACATCGAGCGACGCGAGAATATTGACTGCGTCGAATCCCGTGGCAACGATCAGCACGTCAACAGGAAAGCGCTCGCCGGAGGTCGAGACCACGGTGTCCCCCTCGACGCGCGCAGCACCATCCGTCACGAGGCGCACATTGGGGCGCCGAAGCGTCCGGTACCAGCCGTTGTCCAGCAGCATGCGCTTGCCGAATGGCGGGTAGTCGGGAAGCACGTCCGCAAGCAGATCCTGGCGGTCGCCCAGTTCCGCCTTGACGTAGTCCGTGAAGAACTCCCGGTGCTTGTCATTCTGGGCATTGATCGCCCGTTCGGGGTGCGGCCAAGCCGTATCGATTTGCAGCGCGCCATGCACGCGGTCGTTGAAGATCCATGCCAGGCGCTGCCTGTACCACTCCTGGTAGTAAGGAACTTCCTTCAACAGCAACCGCTGCCCGCTGGAGATCGGCTGGCGAAATCTGGCGAAGGGTGCGGCCCACTGCTTGGAACGCTGGAAAACCGTCAGCGAAGCGACCTCCGGTCCAATCGCTGGCACCACCTGCATCGAGGTGGCGCCATTGCCGATCACCGCAACGCGCTTGCCTTGCAAGTCAAGGCCTTCGGGCCAACGCGCCGTATGAAAGCACTGGCCGTCGAACTCGGCAAGACCCGCAATGGGGGGCAGCTTCGGCGTGTTCAGGACGCCGACCGCCCCGATCAACACGTTGCCCCGAATGCTTTCAAGCCCATTCCCGCCATCGACCACGACGTTCCACTGTGCGTTTTCTTCGTCATACCGAGCGCTTTGAACTCGCGTGTTGAAGCGGATATTGCGCCGCACCCCGAAGTCGTCCGCGACGCGATCGAAGTAGGACTGGATTTCCTCTTGCAGCGCAAAGTGCATGCTCCAATCGTGCTTGGCGAACGAATACGAATAGATGTGGCTGGGGGTGTCGACGCCGCAGCCCGGGTAATGGTTCTCGTACCACGTTCCCCCGACGCTGGCGTTCTTCTCGATCACCACGTAAGGGACACCCGCCCCCTGCAGGCGAATGGCCGCGCAGAGTCCCGCGACACCGGCGCCCACGATCACGACAAGGAAGTCCCGGGGTACTTCAAAGGCGCTTCGTTGATCGAGCAAGAAAGCCTCATCCAACCCCAGCCCGGCCGCGACGATGGAGCCGTAGCCGTCGGGAATCCTCTCCCCCGTGCTCACACGCATCATCCGGGTCAGCAACGCTGCATCCGGTGCCGGCAATGCTGGCGGCGTACCTTGCCTCCAAGCCTTGATCGCCTCGCCCGCAGCGGCGATCACCTCCGCGCGAGTCTTCTCGTCAAGGCCTCCCGAGTCCAACTCGTCCAGTCCCTGCGCACGGCCACACTGGAAACGCTCCGACAGCCAGCGCATGTCGCCGGTCAGGTGCACCAGCACGAGCAGGAGCGTGGGGATGTTCGCGGAGGCAAGCGCCTCGATCACGGCGCGCTCCCAGTCCGTCGCCGGGCCCGACGGTTCGGTCTGTTTTGACTGCATGCTGTCTCCTGTCTGGTTTGGGGTTGAGTAAGCGCGCCGCTGACCTCGTCAGGCCAGATGCGCGATGGCGCGATACGTCGCATCGATGAGCGCCTGGCCACGCTGGTTGACCAGCACGCCATTGCCGAGCCGGTTCATCGTGTAGCCAAAGCTGAGTGTCTTTGGCGGGTCGATGAATCCGACGGCCCCGCCCGCCCCACTGTGTCCAAAGGCCTCCTGGCCGATCAACAGGTTGTTGCCGTTGGCGGCCTCGGGGCCGTTGTTCATGCCCAGCATGAACCCGTCCGAGAATCGTGTCGGGATCAGCAAGGTGGCATCCACGTGCGAAGGGCGTGCCGGCGCCGCGTTGCGCAGACGCTGCACCACCGCCTGCAGGCCCTGAAGCTCCCGATGCGCGCCCGGCTGCAGCAGTTCGTAGAGTCCGCTCAAGCCTCGAGCATGGGTCGCGCCGTTGGCGGACGGAATCTCGACAGCCATGCCCCGAAGCGTGTTCATGCCACGTCGCGACCAGTCGCCGGAGTTGTAGATGAAAAGGTTCTGAATACTGCCGGCGACCTTTGCTGCCTCCGAAAAGGCGGACTTCTGCATCTCGGCGCTGGTCATCGGAACGATCGGCGCGACGCGGGGCCACGCCGATTCAGGCAGTCCGATCCAGAATTCCAACCCATAGGTTCGAGCCATCAACTGATCGAAAACCGTCCCCAGCGAGCTGCCCGTCGTCCTGCGAACCAACTCACCCAGCAATACCCCGAACGTGATCGCGTGGTAGCCGGACACTGTGCCGGGGCGCCAGAACGGCGCTTCACGCTCCACGTGTTCGACCATGTAGGGACTGTCCTCGAGACACCCTTTCTTCAGCGGTTGCCTCAACGCCGGCAGACCGGCCGTGTGATCGAGCACCATCTGAATGGTGGTGTCGCCCTTGCCTTCGGCACCGTATTCCGGCCAGTAGTGACTGATGCGCTGGTCGAGGCGCAAATGCCCTTGCGCAGCCAGCAAGTGGATGCACAGTGCGGTGGCGGCCTTGGTGCAGGAAAAGACGACAGACACGGTGTCTTCCTGCCAGGGCGTGCCTGCGCCGTGGTCCGCGATGCCCCCCCAAAGATCCACCACGATCCGCCCCCCGTGCCGCACGCACAGCGAGGCGCCCAGTTCGCCCCGCAATGCGAACCCTCGCGCGAACTCCTCTGCCACTTCCGCAAAGGCCGCATCGAAACGGCCCCGAACAGGGCCCTCCGGTGGCTGCGGCGAGTCTGCTCGAAGCGAATCGGAGTGTGCGTCGGAATCGCGCCAGGCACGGCTTCGTGGCGTCATGGCTGCGAGTACGCCTCTCGGAACTCGGCCCGAAGCACAGCCTTCTGAATCTTGCCCGTGGCGGTCATCGCAAGCGTGTCGACGAGGATGATCTTCTTCGGTCGCTCTCTCTGCGCACACGACCGATAACGTGATGTACTGCCATACATTAAAGTATACCGATTGGAATATTTATGTCCCTATGGGTACAAACCATTAGATGCCTTTGCTTGTGATGCACGCAGAATTTCGGGACGTCAGGACGCGCGCACGCAGACTTCCTCACGCAACCGAGACCACACCAGTCATGGAACGAAGCAAACCACCAGCGACGAAGGAGAAGCCCTCCAGCAAGGCCAGACGTGCCGTGATGGCGGACGCATCCGGAATGAAGGCAGAAGTTGCGGCGCTCAAGCGAGAGCGGATCCTCGAAACGGCGACGCAACTGTTCTTGCGCTACAGCTTTCATGGCTGTTCGATGGATGCCATCGCGCAAGGACTCGGCGTGACGAAGCCGTTCATCTACTACCAATTCCGAGACAAAGGCGACATCCTGGCGGCGATCTGCAGCCAGGGCGCGGAGCTGTCGTTGTCCGCGCTGGACCAAGCCGAGGCGGCTTACGAGACCGCCACGGAACGAATGCAGTGGTTCTGTCTTCGATTGACGCAGGTGGTGGTGGAAAAGGGCCACTACCTGGCGGTCTACCTGCGCGAAACAGCCAACCTGAACGAGACAGATCGCAAGACCATCCTGGGCCTGCGCGCCGAAATCGACGAGCGCGTCACGCAATTGATCACCTCTGGCGTGAAGACCGGAGAATTTGCCGTCGCCGACGCGGCGATCTCGGCCCGAGCGATCACGGGAATGATCTCCAACAGCTTTCAGTGGTACCGCAAGGACCGCCCACCCCTCCCCGAGGAATTCACCAAGATCCTGGCGGAGATCGCCATGCGTACCCTGACGGCGCGCCCCCCGTCAGCCGCCAACACTCACCTCAAAACCAAGAAGGGGCCTGAACAATGAAAAGGCTTGAAAAGCGGGTCGCGCTGGTCACTGGCGCAGCGCGCGGCGTTGGACGAAGCATCGCATTCAAACTTGCCGAGGAGGGTGCGCGCCTCGTGATCAACGATCTGAATGAAGAGCCCCTGCACGAAGTTGCTTCGACGCTTGCAGCTCAAGGTGCCGAGGTGGTTTCCGTGGCCGGAAGCGTCACTGACCCACGATTTCCTGAACGGTTTGTCGAGGAAGCGATCAACCGCTTCCACGGCATCGACATTCTGGTGAACAACGCTGGGTACATCTGGAACAGCCGAGTAGAAAAAACGACCGATGAACAGTGGAACGCCATGCTCGACGTCCATCTCGGCGCACCGTTTCGGATCATTCGCAAAGTGGTCCAGTACTGGAAATCGTCGCCGTTGCAAGCGGAAGACGCAACGGCGGGCCGTCATCGCAAGATTGTGAATGTCTCTTCGATCTCGGGAACGCATGGCGCCGCGGGCCAGATTGGATACTCCGCCGCGAAGGCTGGCCTTGTTGGATTGACGCTAAGCCTCGCGCGCGAGCTGGGTCCTGACCGTGTGAACGTCAACGCCGTCGCGTTCGGCCTGATCGAGACCCGCATGACGCAAGAAATCAAGGGCGAAACCGCCATCGATATCCATGGTCGAAAGTTGCGAGTCGGCCTGACCCGCGCCGCGCTGGATGACATACACCTCCGGATTCCATTGCGCCGCGGGGGTACCCCCGAGGAGGCCGCGGGCGGCGTGGTGCTCCTCTGCATGCCGGAAGCCGACTACATCTCGGGCCAGGTCGTGGAGATCGACGGCGGATTCGCGATTTGATGCGCAATGCGGTTCTGGTCGAATGCCGCCTGCCGCAAGTCTTCGGCCCTTCGAAGCGGCACCTGCACTTCGGCTGCGCGCGCCCTCAACTGACCGCACCCGCCGTCGACATCCTGGCCGGCTGAATAGCGCAGCTTCGTCAATATGCCCCGCTGGTGCAGCGTGCGGGCCATCTGCTTGCAGCGCTCCCACGAGGGGCGACTGAACGCCACGCCATCCACCGCGTTGAAGGGAATCATGTTCAGCACGCCGTACTTGCCGGAAAGGAGGCGGACGATGCCTTCAATCTCCTCTTCCCCGTCGTTGACGCCTTCCAGCAGCGTCCACTGGTACTGAATCGGATAACCGGTCGTCCGGGCATAGCCTTCGCATGCGGCGACCAGTTCTTCGGGCGTCATGTTCGGCGCCCGCGGAAGGAGTTTTCTGCGCAGCTCCGCCTTGGTCGTGTGCAAAGAGAGCGCCAGCGCAGGTCTGACGCGTTCCTGGTGCAGTCTGTCGAACGCGCGTGGATCGCCCACGGTGGAGAACACCAGGTTCTTGTGGCCGATGTCGCCCGCCGTGCCGAGCAGGTCAATCGCTTCCAGCACGTTGTCCAGGTTGTGGGCCGGCTCACCCATGCCCATGAACACCACCTTGCGCACCGGCCGGCGCATGCGTGCGAGGGCGACCTGCGCAATGATCTCGGCGCTTTCCAGTTGGCGCAGCAATCCGTCGCGCCCCGTCATGCAGAACTGGCATCCGACGGCACACCCCACCTGCGACGAGACGCAGAGACCGTCTCGAGGCAGCAGCACACTTTCGACGGTCTGACCGTCCGCCAGGGCGACGAGCAGCCGCTCGGAGCCATCGGCCCCGGGATGCACCGCGTGGATGCGTGCCAGTCCCGCGAGTTCCGCTTCGATGGATGGCAAGGCAGCCAGCAGCGACGACGGAAAAAAGCTCTCCGGTCGACGCTTGCCGCTGTCCCGGGGCAACGCATGGGACCACAGCCGCAGGATGCGGTGTTCGTGGAGGGGGCCCGCGCCGGCGTCCCGCAGTCGCCGTTTGAGCTCGTGGATTCGCATGCGCAGCCTAGGGCAATCGGACTCTGGAACACTTCAGTGATCCAGCCGAGCCCGCCCGAACGTACAGAGTGATGGTCGACATGCCACCGATTGTGCACGGCAGCCACTGGATACCAACGCAGGTTTCTGCCCCGAGGCCACCCGGGTCGTTGGCGCTTAGGGAGTCCGTGGAACTGGCCACCCTCGAATGGGTCTCCCTGGTTCAGGTTCAACCACCGCCGGCTGACAGAGCCGCTGGACGACGTGCCGCCGGCCGGGTTCGAGGCCAACTCCAACGTCAGCTTGAGCAGCAGGCCATGCCGGCCTGACTCAAGCTGACGGGTCTCCACGAAACCCGGGAGGCGGATCAAGCGACCCGGTTTCGCCCGGCGAACCTAGCCCCCCTGCTCGCCCGCGGCGCGGATTTCCACGCGGCGGTTCGGCTCGAAGCAGGCGATGAGCTCGGTACGGTTCCTGGCCTTGCCCTGGGCCTTGCAATCGGCCTCGGTGACCTTCAGGTCCGACGGGCCGCGGCCTTCGGTCTGGATCACGTTGGCCGGCACGCCTTGGCTGACCAGGTAGTCGCGCACGGAGTTGGCCCGTGCCACGGACAGGCGCTGGTTGAACTCGAGGC